>NZ_JBBEVD010000072.1:0-287913 GCF_037414265.1 Pseudoalteromonas sp. C12FD-1 | reverse complement strand
CACCTCAATATTAGGACATTGTCCATTATTAAAGTGTCCGGCTCAATTAAACCAGTTCAATTTTTAGATAATACTTTTTAACTGCAACAATGCCTTTTGATGCAGCGCTAGGTAATGCAAGCTTATTCACTGATTCTTCTAAATTTGTATCAGGATGCTATCACCTTTAAAAACGAGCATTTGAAGACTAGTCATCGCACTACCTAGTAAATAAGAGTTTTACTGATGGTGTGACGGCGAGACTAATTTCCATGCCTACGCTTTTCATACTTCTAATGTTCACTTTTCTTTGCAAGTCAGCGCTCATTTTTATCGCGCGAACTAACATTGCCACGACAGGTTTTTCTTTAACTTTTTCTTCTAGTTCTTCCATTGATAGCGTCGTTTCACTGTTCATTTTAATAATCACATTAACTTTTGGTGATACACCAACTTCCATTTCAAGGTCTTCGATAATATATCCGGCGTTCTCTAAGTAGGGGATGGACGCATTTATTTGTACTACAGACTCTTGTAATTTTACCATGCCAATTGTTTGTGCTCTTTTTAGTTGCTCAAAGGCTACTTTTTGTGCTTTTTGTGTAAAAGCGTTCGAGGTAATAAAGCCAGGCGTTTGCTCTTCTACGACATACGCACCGGATATTAGATCATGAAACCCTCGACGCTTAGAATTGAAGAAGATGCTTATTGCTGATATGAAGAAAAAAGCTAATCCTACTAAGAAGGAAGCGGATCTGATGAAGGCATTAAGTAGGCTCAGTGGGGCTGTGTGCTCATCTACAACTTTTATTTTTAACAACCTTGCACCAACAGTTTGTCCGCCCGAAATACTACTTGTCATTAGCGTGAAATAAATAAGGCTGAATACGAACCCAAGGTATTTTAGGCTTTCAATTGAGGGTGAGAATAAGGTCATTATTAAATACGTAATAACGAACGTAAATAGCATGGTGATCAGCTGATCAATACACACGGCTGCAATGCGTTTCCATGGTTTAGCTATTAGCAAATTGTCTACGTTGACGGTATCATTTTCCTGGGTGGCTTCTTGAGCAGCAGCGGAGGTTGGAGCTGCCCCTATTGTCGAGATGTCTTCAACCACAGCAACGGTTTCAATGTTTTCTTCTGTGGCTAAGTCATCTACTTCTTCAATTTTTTCAAGATCAAAAAGATCGTCATTATTATGTTTAAATTGAAGCTCAGCTTTACCGCCAAAATTGATAATTGCCAACTCAATTTTATTAGCTTTTTCCTCGTCTAGATCAGTAAAAAGAACGAGATCGTCTTGTTTTAAATAGCTGATGATATCAGCTTTAGATGCGTCCGGAAAACAGCGTTTAATAATGCTTGCAAGGCTAGCAATATTATTTTTATGACTGAGCCCTTTGTAGATAACATCACATTTGATCATGTTTTATATCCCTATAATATTTAGTTTTTAATCGATTTCTATTTGATTAATGACAGAGTGTGCTGCGACTCGTTGATTTACAAAGCAACGGTTCTAAATCGCGATCATATGGGTACATCTTGGATAGGGATACTGGGAAATGACTATGCTTTACTTCCATGTTAACTCATCATCCAATTTGATAAGTACTACAATCGATTAGCCGCAAAATAGTATACTTAGTTATTGCTGATTTCAAATGAAATTTATAGTGTATTAAGAGGGTGGGTACTCTTAATAACTTGCAAGCTCAGATTCTAAGTAATGAAATCGAAAAAAGATGGGGTAATATAAAAGCTGCTCATAGGGTTTTGAGCAGTAAAAACGTAAGTTTTTGTGTAGCATTAGTTTTGAATTGGTTATTCTCCACTGGCGCATCATTTTACTCTAAGCCGCTAAGATGAATAAGAGCAACCCCTTCTATGATTGGCCCGCGTGTTTTGTAAAAATCTCCACATTTTACTTTTGCTGTTAACCTTGTATCGTTTTTTATAGCTGATGTAGTGCGATTCTGATAAAATTTATTTATTTATTAATTACTATCAAAAAATTAAGGGAATAACATGAAAATTGCTGTAGTAGGGACTGGCTATGTGGGTCTTTCAAACGCTATGCTCTTATCGCAACACAATGAGGTGGTTGCACTTGATATAGACGAAAAAAAAATAGCTCTTTTAAACGATAAGACATCACCGATTGTTGATACTGAAATTAGTGAATTTTTACTACGTGATGATTTAAACTTCACAGCAACCACCGATAAAAAAGTGGCCTATGAAAACGCTGATTTTGTTATCATCGCCACCCCAACGGATTATGATGTAGAAACAAACTACTTTAATACGCGCTCGGTTGAAGCTGTAATTAAAGATACTATTGCACATAACCCTAATGCGGTTATGGTGATTAAGTCGACTATTCCGGTAGGCTTTACGGCAGATATTAAAAAGCAATTAAACGCTGATAATTTAATATTTTCTCCTGAGTTTTTACGTGAAGGCAAAGCGCTTTTCGATAACTTGCACCCGTCTCGTATTGTTGTGGGTGAGCAAAGCGAGCGCGCCACTATTTTTGCTAATTTACTGAAGCAAGGTGCAATTAAACAAGACGTTGAAGTGCTATTCACTGACTCAACGGAAGCGGAAGCAATTAAGTTGTTTTCTAACACCTACCTTGCTATGCGGGTTGCTTACTTTAATGAACTTGATAGCTACGCAGAAGCACACGGCTTGAACTCAAAGCAAATTATCCAAGGTGTAGGTTTAGACCCACGTATAGGCAATCATTATAACAACCCATCATTTGGTTACGGTGGTTACTGTTTACCAAAAGACACCAAACAGTTACGCGCGAATTATCAAGATGTGCCCAATAATATAATTGGAGCGATTGTTGATGCAAACACCACTCGTAAAGATTTTATTGCTGGGTCAATATTAAGCCGTAATCCAAGTGTTGTGGGTATTTACCGTTTAGTTATGAAGTCGGGCTCAGATAACTTCAGGGCTTCGTCTATCCAGGGGATAATGAAGCGTATCAAAGCCAAAGGCATTGAAGTGGTAGTGTATGAGCCGGTGCTTAAAGAGGAGGAGTTTTATCACTCACGGGTAATTACAGACCTAAACGAGTTTAAGCAACTCGCTGATGTGGTTGTATCAAACCGTATGGTGGAAGAGCTGAGTGATATAGCAGATAAAGTGTATACGCGTGATTTATTTGGTAGTGATTAAAAAGTAGCACTATCAGAATTTTAAATTATTCTATTTAGATGAAAGTCCTCACTCAGTACGAAGCACCCCTAAAGAGCAGCTAAACTGCTCTTTAGGTAGAGTGAATCAATATCTTAAAAGTTAGCAAACACACTAAAGCGGGTAATGTTTCGCCATAAATATCTTTACCTTGGTAAAGCTCAGCTGTATTAGCTCAGCTCCCCAACTTTGTGCGCCCATGATTGGTTGCTGCTTTGTAACCAGACACCTTAAATACTCAAATTTATATTATTATCACTCAGTAAGTTGCTGTTTTATATTTAAAATACTATTATGCTAAGTCGTAATATTATGGAATTTACGTTAAATACCATTTAGGTATTTTAAATTTACTCAGGAGTTGAAATATGAAAGTAGCATTAATAAGTTCTTTAATAGGGGCTTGTGCTCTTCTATCAGGTTGTGGAAATACAACATCAGATAGTTGGTATGATTATGGTAACGGAATGATTAATCTTGAAAATGTTACTCATATACAGGGACGAATTAGTTTATCATATTATCAAGACAGCAATGGCAATAAAGAATTATGCAAAGGCCAAGGCAGAGGTGGGAACTGGGATAACCCTCTTACAAGTAATGATGTTGATATTATTATTGATACGTTAGAAAACGTTGTTGGTAATGAATGCTTCAGAAAGGTTAAAGTTTCTAGTAATATTAAGTTTGATAATTTCACACTTAACTTATTTGAGCATAAAAAGGTATCAAAAGAAAACTTAGGTAAAGTTAAAGATGATCTGGGTGATGCTTTAAGTTCATATAATTCGGTACTGTAGAGTATATTGATAATTATAAGCCCGCTTAATGCGGGTTTTTTTATGCTCAAAAACTTTACCCCAACAAGAGCATGAGGGTGCAGATATTAGCCAGTTTTTAATCTCTATCCCACAAAGAGAAATAGTTCATGCCAACTTACATAATTTTGATTATAAAAACCATTTTAGTGATGCGCGTTATGATCGAATACAAACAACGCCGGATGAAAGTAACTAAACAATTGAAAATGAAAGCTCAGTTTAATTAAAAGTATTCACTGAATCGCAGTTAGCTTATTGGCTTAATAAGCTAACTTTATTTCATATTTTGGAGAGTGAGTGTGCACCGCATCATGTTGTAGTCTGTAGTTAACAACATTCCTTCTATTAATTGATTAATAATTCAGGCACTGTGGAATATAGTGCTAGATATACTGCATTTTCACAGTCTGTTTGTGTATAATCCCCGCCTAATTTAATATTTTCAATTATCAACTAGCAAAGCTATGTAAGCTATTGATCTGTCCTACTCTGCGAGGGTGCCTATAGGGGACCCATCTAGGTAATTCAGTGCAATTCAAAGCAACTCGGAGCAGTAATTTTATGAATGAAGAAACCCTTGAAGATGTTGTAATCTCTGGCGACCAAGTAAAAACAAGCTTTCGTAGAATGTCAGTTGCCCCTATGCTTGATTGGACTGATCGCCATTGCCGCACTTTTCATCGTAAAATGAGTAAGCATGCTGTTTTATACACTGAGATGATCACCACGGGGGCGATTTTATTTGGTCGCGGCGATTACTTACACTTTAATCAGCACGAGGGGCCGGTTGCTTTGCAGCTTGGAGGCTCTGATCCTGAGGCGCTTGCAAAATGCGCTAAGCTTGCCGGTGAGCGCGGTTACGATGAGATTAACTTAAATGTTGGCTGCCCATCAGATAGAGTGCAAAACGGGCGTTTTGGTGCATGCCTTATGGCAGAGCCTGAGCTAGTTGCGCAGTGCGTTGCGGCAATGAAGAGTGAAGTAAGTATTCCGGTTACCGTAAAAACGCGCATTGGTATTGATGAGCAAGACTCGTATGAGTTTTTATGTGCGTTAATTGAAGCTAGCCATAAAGTTGGTTGTGATGATTTTATTATTCATGCCCGTAAAGCGTGGCTAAATGGCCTAAGCCCTAAAGAAAACCGTGAAGTACCACCTCTTGATTACCCACGTGTTTATCAACTAAAAAAAGACTACCCACAGCTCGATTTAAGCATTAACGGCGGCGTTAAAACAATTGAAGAGAGCCTTGCGCATTTAGCGCATATAGACGGCGTTATGATTGGTCGCGAAGCGTATAGCAATCCATTTATGCTTAATGAAGTGGATGAAAAAATTTACGGTGAGGTGGCTAATACCCAGACTCGTCACGATGTGGTGCGCGCTATGTATGATTACATAGAAGAAGAGATGCGTTTAGGTGCTAATTTTTGGCATATAGCACGCCATATGTTGGGTATTTTTCAAGGCCAGCCTGGGGCGCGTGGGTTTAGACGACACCTTTCAGAAAATGGCCACGGGAAACAGGCTGATTTGTCGGTTATGGATAAAGCCTTGAGCTTTGTACCCGAATAAATTTAAGCCGTATAAATTTTTAAATTAAGCCACTTTTAGTGGCTTTTTTTGATCCTAAAATTTAGTCAAAAGAACAAAATATTAGTTAATTATACTTTTTCATGTTCAGCTTCTGGTCACTTAAAATGATGATTACTTGAACTTAACCTACTGTTTATAAAGCTTAATATTTTATTTTCTGTTACTTGGCATAACTCTTGGAATCTTATTGTTGTTATTAATTAAAACAACAGGACAAAACAATGAGTGTATTTAATCGCGTAAATGACGTTATCAAATCTAATATTGCAGCCATGCTGGATAAAGCCGAAGACCCAGAAAAACTCCTCAATCTTATGCTAAGCGAAATGCAAGAGGCACTTAACGAGTGCAGAAGCACGGCTGCTACCTTACTGTGCGAAGAAAAAACGCTTAAGCGCCAAATTGCACAAAAACAAAAAGACTTAACTTTGTGGCAAACAAAAGCTGAGCTTGCAGTAGCTAAAAACCGTGATGATTTAGCCAAGTCTGCGTTAGTAGAAAAACAGCGAGTAGATGAGCAAATTGCACAAAAAAATACGCAATTAGGTGCTCTTAAAGCGTCGATAGAGAAAATGACGGCAGATTGTGAGCGTTTACAGCAAAAAATGGCGCAAGCTAAAGCCAAGCAAGCTCAATTAATGAAACGTCACGATATTGTTGTTGCACGTGAAAAAGTGAATATGCAATTACACAGCGACAAAGTTGCTAATGCCCTGTCTCGCTTTGAAATGATAGAACAAAAAGTGGAAGGCATAGAAGCACAGGTTGATGCTTATGAGCTAACTAATACAGCGCAATCAACTGCTGAGCAAATTGAGTCTTTAGTCAAAAACGAAAAAATTGATGCAGAGCTCGCTCGTTTAAAAGCGAGTGTTAAGCACAATGATATTAATACAACAGCGCCAAGCGCTTAAGGAGTTGGAAATGAATAACTTTAAAACAAAGCGTGGTTGGTACAAAGATTCACTTAATAAAAAAATATCGGGTGTATGTAGCGGCCTTGCGCACCGCCTTGATTTTCCAGTGTGGTCAACGCGCTTAGTGACTATTTTATTATTTATCAGTTTTCCGTTTGCGGTGGCGCTTGCTTATTTAATTGCACATTGCTGCCTTGAAGAGCGTGGGTATTAGGAGAAGGGTATGAAAGCCTTAGCAATATGTGTTCTCATCTATGTGTTACTTTTTACTGATGCGGTGTCGCTAATACATTTTGATTCATGGCAGTTTCCGTTGTGGATTGCAGATATGAGCTGGGTAGGGTTAGAGCTGGCTGGGGTATTAGTTGCTATTATTGCCGTTGTAGCCGTAGTGGCTTTAGTGACAATGGGGTTAATAGGCGCAGGAATTGTTGCGCTGGTAGGGACCATTTTGGCACTGTTATTTGGCTCAGTTATGATTGCATGGCCATTGTTATTTGTGGCTGTACTGTGCTGGTTGGTGCTTGATAACAAAAAAGTAACCTCTTAAGCCTTAATTTAACTGACTATTATTAGTTAACTATGTTAAATTTAAAGTGAAATTTTATGCTTTCACAAGGAATAAAGCGATGATGAAGCAGTGCTTTTTTATGGCCTCGGCGTTAATGATTAATGTGTTTTCGTCATCGGTTGCTGCACATGCTGGGCACAGCCATGATACAGACGAAGCTAAGCTTGAAGTAAGCCATGCACAAGTAAGGGCGTTTTTGCCTGGTAGTAAGTCGAGTGTTGGCTATTTTACAATTTTTAACCACGGCGGTGGTGTTGCTAAATTAACTAAAGCGACTATCGAAGGTTTAGGTCGTGTAGAAATACATGAGCACAAACATGTCAATGGCATGATGAAGATGCAACAAGTTCAAGCCGTCACCATTAAAGGCCACGAAAGCTTAAGCTTTGAGCCTGGTGGTTATCATTTAATGGTATTTGATCCACAAGAGCCACTAAAAGTAGGGCAAGAACGTAAACTCACGCTATATTTTAGTGACGGTAACCGCTTGTTTACTAATGCCCAAGTGGTTTCGCTTGAAGCGCAAGCTGCGTATTCAAAGCCATCTAAAAAACAACACGCTCATCACTAGGAGGATAAATGTCGCAACACAAAGGAAAAATAGCTGGTGCTTTGGTGGTACTACTCATTATTTTTTACGCTATTGCCGTTTATTGGAGCATTGAACCAGCACGCTTTAACGTGGTAACTAATGCAAAGGAGACCGCGCAAGCACGCAACGAAAAAATGGTAACAGGCTACACAACAACCTCAACACTAATTACTGTTGCTAGTACATTACTTGATAAGCAAGGTGGGTATTTATCAAATGATGTGATGCCGCCAAGCGTAATAATGGATGATATGCCTGCGTGGGAATATGGTGCGCTTGAAATGGTTCGCGATTTAGCGCTATCTATGCGAAAAGATTTTAGTCGCTCACAGTCGCAATCTACCGAGCACGAAGCCCTAAAAAAAGCGCAGCCGCAATTTAATATTAGCTCTGAGGCATGGGCATGGCCAAGTGCCGAGGGAGAGTACCAAAAGGGAATTGACTATTTAGTAGTGTACCGCTCACAAATTGCTAATGAGCATGAGCGAGATAGCCAATTTTACTCTCGTGCAGATAACCTACGTAGCTGGTTAAAAGAAGCCGAAAAGCGTTTAGGCAGTTTAAGCCAGCGTTTAAGTGCAAGTGTTGGTCAAGACAAGGTCAATACTGATTTAGCGGGTAATTCTTCAAACACGCAAGCAACTTATTCACCACTTCAGCAGCAAGTAAGGACGTCGTGGTGGGAAATAGATGACGTGTTTTACGAGTCTCGCGGAGCAACGTGGGCGTTATTACACTTTTTACAAGCGGTTGAATATGATTTTGCTGATGTACTAGAAAAGAAAAACGCACGTGTAAGTTTACAACAAATTATACGTGAACTTGAGGCAACACAAGAAACAGTGTGGAGCCCAATGATTTTAAACGGGAATGGCTTTGGCTTTGTGGCTAATCATTCTTTGGTAATGGCAAATTATATTTCAAGAGCCAATGCGGCTTTAATCGAACTTAGCGAACTACTAGCTCAAGGATAAAAAATGAAAAAGTATTGTTTAGCAGCTGCCCTTTCAATGGCATGTTTAGCCCCTGCAGCACAGGCAGACACTCTATTAGGTTTATATGTAGGCGTGGATGGTTGGCAGTCAGATAACGACGGTCAGTTTTCTTACAAAGATAACGCACCACAAGATTTTAATTTTGAAGACGAAACCTTTATTAGCTACTATGCGGCACTTGAACATCCAGTGCCATTAGTTCCTAATCTAAAGCTTAAATACACAGAGCTTGAGCTTAATGGCTCAGCAACCCTTACTGATACGTTTAGCTTTAATGGCTCAGACTACGTAGTTGGTACAACTGCCAACACACTAAGTGATTTAACGCACATTGATTACATTCTTTATTATGAAATTTTTGATAACGATCTAATTTCAATTGATTTAGGTTTAAACGCAAAGCAGTTTGACGGTGATATTGTTGTCACTGGTACTACTCAGCAAGGTGGTACTAATTTCTCTGAAACTGTTGATTTTTCGGGCTTTGTACCGCTGGCATACGGCCGTGCTGAAGCTGGCTTACCATTTACGGGTTTAAGTGTATTTTTTGAAGGCAGCTTTTTAGCCATCGACGATAGCAAAGTACAAGATTACCAAGTAGGTGTTGCGTGGGAACTGATTGATAACCTAGCGGTTGATGTAGCTGTTAAAGCCGGTTACCGCTCAATGACGCTTGAGCTTGATGATGTTGATGATATTAATAGCGATATTGATGCATCAGGCCCATTTGCGGGTATTCAGGTTCACTTTTAATAAGTGAGGCTACTACGTGGTGTGTGATTTATTCACATGCCACGTTAAATCAAACTCTCCCTCCAAGGCATTATTAATTAATTGCTTATACACCTTATTTACAGGGTAGTTAATGAGCTTTGAAAGCTCATCGCCGGTTTGTGTAAACTTGTAATAGCTTAATACCAAGTCACTGCTTTTGGCTTTTAATGTTACTTTTTGTGATAAAAACGACAGGGTTAGCTCTTGGCCTGCCTTTAAAACCGCCGATTCTATCTCTTTTCTGTAGAGTAAATTAAGATCCATTAGCGTTAAAATATCAGGAAAACTGATCCCCGTTTTTCCTAGATTTAGCGATACCTTATTGCCTTTTCGTAGCAAATCGAAAAGCGAAGGCTTTTTATAAAATCCTAATAAAATAAAGTGGCTATCGTCTTTTGCGTTGTAACTGCTCAGCGATACACATTTTTGTAATGCGTCTGCTTCGCGTTGGGTCATGTGTTTGAGTGTTTGTAAGCTTTTAATAGAAAACGTACCGGGGTTGAGCGTCTCGCCCGTTAAAATTTTAGCCCACAGTGTTTGCATCGATTCATTTGAGGTGTCTTCACATAGGGCAATAAAACGCTCTATCCAGTCGGCATCTGGTTGCTTATTACTTGCCACGTCTGGGCAAAACCCCATTGCTTTAGCTAAAATAGTTTCTATGTTTTGCTGCTGTTTTATAAGCAGTAAATCTTGGCGCTTTTGGGCGCGCGCTAAAATAGTGTTGTCGCTATTTATATGATACAGCGGGTTTAGATCTCCTTTAGATCCGTAACTTTGATCTGTACTTGGTTGCCCTGTATTGGTGGTTATTTTTTTTACAGGGTAACCAAGTAAAGACTCAATTATATTGGCGAGGTTAATTCTCGCTTGGGCTGATTTTACTGTCATTATTATCCAGCTGTGTTTTTTGGTCGCGTAGTTGCGCTACCGTTTGTAAATTATTTAAGCCAAGCAACACTGTATTACTTAATACATATTCATTAAACACTGAGAGATAGCCCGAAATTAGCGGGGTATTTGTTTGGCCATTAATATTACAGGTTACATTTACCATACCTTCTACTTGGGTAAATGTAATTTCACCTTCAATAATATGCTCATTTTTTAAAAGTGCATTAAAGGTCATTTTATTTTGTGAAAGCGAAGTAATGGTCATTTCTCCATCCCCCCAGTCGCTTTGCCACGATTGATGCGCGCCTATACCGCTACTTGGTTCGCCTATAGTAAAAGTGATAGACGGGTCTACTTTGCCCCAAGGTGACCACGTATGCCAGAGGCCAAAATCTGACACGAGCGATTTAACGGTCGCTACATTGGCATTTATTTGTATGTTTTTATTTACGCTGTAATTTTGCGGCAGGGTTAAACCAATCAAAATAGCCACTAAAACTAACAATAAGAGCGTTTTTATAAGGATTTTAAAAAATTTAATAGGCACACCTTTTACGAGTTTTTTAGTTTGAAATATAACAACTTTTTATTAATCGACTATAGTATGAATTAGCCTATAAACCAAAAATATATTTTTTAGTAAATAGGTATGAGTTTATTTAAGTATTAAAACTGATAAAGGGAAGATAATGTCGTCAGAACAAAGCGATTTTTTATTTTTAGCGCCAGATACAGAAGAAGAAATACGCCCAGAGCTAGCTGATTTTTGGGATGTTTTAATTGTTGATGACGATCCTGAAATACATTCGGTGACTAAGCTTGCTTTATCCGGCGTTGAGTTTTGGGGGGCAGGGCTACGTTTTCATGATGCCTACTCTGGTGAGGAGGCAATCGAGATACTTAAAAATAACAAAACTATATCAGTTATATTTTTAGATGTGGTTATGGAGTCTGATGATGCGGGTTTGCAAGTTGTAAAACGCGTACGCGAGGAGCTTGATAACCAACATGTGAGAATTATTTTACGTACGGGGCAAGCTGGTAACACGCCTGAAGAAAAGGTGATTCGCGAATACGACATTAATGACTATAAAACAAAAACCGAGTTAACCCGTTCAAAGCTTGTTACATCGCTCATTACAGCAATACGCTCGTACGAACAAGTGTGTAAACTTGAGTATCAAAGCGATGCAATGAACACCATAGTGTCGGCTTCAAAGTCTATTTTAGGGCTTACTGACATAAAAGTGCTGTGCAAAGAAATTATAAAGCACTTAGGTATTATTTTAGAGTGCCAGCAAGTGGGATTAGTGTGCAGTAAACTTGATGGTGAAAACCATATACAAGTACTTGGTGGTAGCGGCCATTATGAAAGTTACTTTGGCGAAAAGCTTGTTAATGTAGACAGTGTTGCATTTGCTCAAGTTGAACAGTGTTTTGAAACAGCAAAGCATACTCAATCCGATTCGAGTGTCACTTTTATTGTAAAAAGTAAGCACCGCCAAGCTGCTATTTATTTAGAGTGTGAGCATAAACCGAGTGATGCACAACTGCAATTTGCAGAGATTTTTCTTACTAATGTGAGTGTAGCTCTTGATAACGTTAGGCTGTTTGTAAAACTAAGAGATGCAGCCTACAAAGATGTACTCACTGGTATTTCCAACCGTACTAATTTTATTGAGCGGGTGGTGCGTTATCAAAAACCACATGTGAATGACTACGTTTTTGTATTAATTGATGTGATTGGTTTTGCCGATATTAACAATGGCTTAGGGCAAGAAATTGGCAACCACTTATTAATTGGAATTGTGAAAAGGCTTAAAGATGCTTACCCAGATGCAAAATTGCTATCACGTATAGGGGCTGATGTATTTGGCTTTATTATTCGTCAAACTGAATTTAATGTTGAGCAATTTAATGAGGTACTCAGCAAGCCTTTTAGTGCTGGTGAGCATCTTTTGCCAATCGATTTTAGAATTGGTTTGTGTCAGCAACAAGATTTTCAGAGCACAGGGTTAGATACACTCAAAGTGGCATATATTGCCTTAAACCAAGCTAAAAAGCTTAAAAGCAAAGAAGGTGTTTATTACGATATTGATATGCAAGACAAAATGGCTTGGCGCTTAGGTATTATTAGGCAGTTACGCCATGACTTTGCCAGAGAAAAGTTACAGGTTTGGTACCAACCCCAGCTTGCACTCGATGATTTATCGTTAATTGGCTGTGAGGCCTTATTACGTTGGCCTTCAGAGGATGGCTCGTTTATATCTCCAGCTGTATTTGTACCATTAGCAGAGGATGCTGGTTTAATTGTTGATATTGGCCAATGGGTGTTAGAGCAAGCATGTCAGCAGCAAAAACGTTTAGAGGCGCTGGGTGAAGAAATTTGTATAGCTGTAAATGTATCTGTGCCGCAATTTAAGGTGAAAGGCTACGCGACAACAGTAAAAAACACCTTGCAAAAGTACGATGTTAAACCGTGCAATATAGAATTAGAAGTGACTGAAAGTGTAGTCATGGATGAATTAGAAACTGTAATTAATACTTTAAAAGAGTTAAAGGAATTAGGCGTAGAAGTGGCGATTGATGATTTTGGAACGGGCTTTTCTTCGTTAAGTTATTTACAAAGTTTGCCACTTGATAGGCTAAAAATAGACCGTGCATTTGTAAAAGACTTACCCGATAACGACACAGGTGCCATTGCTGCTTTGGTAGTGTCGCTTGGTGCTAAACTAGGACTAAAAACAATTGCCGAAGGTGTAGAAACACAACAGCAGGCAGAGTTTTTGAAAAACTTAGGGTGTGATGAAGTACAAGGTTTTATGTACGCTAAGCCAATGCCTGAGCAAGAACTTTTAGAGTTTATTAAGGAACGAAATAAAAAAACTTAATATAAACAGACCACATTTTAGCAAGGTGCGATATAGGTAGGTAATGTTGTATAAATAAGCAATATATTAGGATATAATTCGCGCCTTTTGTTATTTAACGGCCAACACTATGAGCTCCCTTAAAGCTGAACGCGCGCTATTTTCGTACCCCAAATATTGGGCTGAATGTTATGGTACCGCCTCATTTTTACCTACCACTCGCGAAGAAATGGACGCTCTTGGCTGGGATAGCTGCGACATTATAATAATTAGCGGCGATGCCTATGTTGATCACCCTAGTTTTGGTATGGCAGTTATTGGCCGTGTACTTGAAGCGCAAGGCTTTAGAGTCGGGATAATTGCTCAACCAGATTGGCAATCAAAAGATGCCTTTATGGGGCTTGGTAAACCAAACTTATTTTTTGGTGTAACAGCCGGCAACATGGATTCGATGATTAACCGCTACACGGCTGAAAAGCGCATGCGCCATGACGATGCCTATACACCAGGTAATGTAGGCGGAAAGCGTCCCGACCGAGCGGTGATGATTTATTCTCAGCGCTTACGCGAAGCCTACAAAGGCGTACCTATTGTTATTGGTGGTATTGAAGCAAGCTTGCGCCGTATTGCTCATTACGACTACTGGCAAGAAAAAGTACGCCGTAGTATTTTATTTGACTCTAAAGCCGACATTCTTATTTATGGTAATGCAGAGCGTCCGCTGGTGGAAGTGGCTCACCGTATTGCTGCCGGTGAGACTATGGATACCATTCAGGATATTCGGGGTACCGCGGTTATTCGTAAAGAGCCAATACCGGGCTGGCGCGGAAGTGATTCAACAGCGATTGATAAAATAGGAAAAATTGATCCTATTCCAAACCCTTACGGCGCTGATGATGTTGGGTGTAGTAAATCAGAGTTTAAACAAGCCGGTATCGATTTAAAAGCAGAAGCTGCAAAGCCTATTACTATTCAGCCTGCGCGTCCTAAACCGTGGGAAAAAACCTACGTCAAACTCCCTGCATTTGAACAAGTAAGTGTTAATAAGCCTTTGTACGCCCACGCATCTCGAATTTTACATCAAGAGACCAACCCAGGTTGTGCTCGTGCGTTATTTCAGCGTCATGGCGATCGCTCTATCTGGGTTAACCCGCCGGCCTTTCCGCTGGAAACTCATGAAATGGATGATGTATTTGGTTTACCTTATCAGCGTATACCGCATCCAAGTTATGGTGATGCGAAAATACCCGCCTACGACATGATTAAAACGTCAGTTAATATTATGCGTGGTTGTTTTGGTGGTTGTTCGTTTTGCTCTATAACTGAGCATGAAGGGCGTATTATTCAAAGTCGCTCACAAGAGTCGATTATCGACGAAATAGAACAAATTAGAGATAAAGTACCTGGGTTTACCGGTGTTATTTCTGATTTAGGTGGTCCAACGGCCAACATGTATAAATTGCGCTGTACGAGTAAAAAGGCAGAAAGTACCTGTAGGCGACTCTCATGTGTTTACCCTGATATATGTAAGCACATGGACACAGATCATACACCTACTATCGATTTGTACAAAAAGGCCCGTGAAGTCAAAGGCATTAAAAAGATTTTAATTGCCTCAGGCGTTCGTTACGATTTAGCTGTTCAAGACCCTCGTTATGTAAAAGAGTTGGTGACACATCATGTGGGTGGCTATTTAAAAATTGCCCCTGAGCACACAGAAGATGGTCCTTTGTCTAAAATGATGAAGCCAGGTATGGGTGCTTACGATCAATTTAAAGAACTATTTGATAAGTACTCAAAAGAAGCCGGTAAAAAGCAGTATTTAATACCATACTTTATTTCAGCGCACCCAGGTACCAAAGACGAAGACATGGTTAACATGGCATTGTGGCTTAAATCTAACGATTTTAAATTGGATCAAGTGCAAAACTTTTACCCGTCGCCTATGGCCAATGCAACCACTATTTACCATACAGAAATGAACTCGTTGCGGAATATTAAAAACAACAAAGAGCAAGTGCCAGTACCAAAAGGAGCACGCCAACGTCGCCTACACAAAGCAATATTGCGTTATCACGATCCATCAGGATGGCCAATGATCCGCGAAGCACTGCGTAGTATGGGGAAAGCTAATTTAATTGGTAAAGGCCCTAGTTGCTTGATACCCGAAGAAGGGCGAGATGAAAAAAGCAAAGGCGGTAATAAAGGTAAAGGTGGGCGTCTTGCACTAACGCGCCATACTGGCTTTAGCCAATTTAAAAAGGCTAACACTAAGCCTAAAGTGGGTGGGAATCGCCAACGTGCTTCTCGGTAAGCGTTAAAATAAACAAATAAAAAACCCGATACTGTTACTCAGTATCGGGTTTTTTATTGCGTTAATTTACTGCTATTAGGTGTGCATTACACCTTAAAGTTTTCTACCGATATTCTTAGCTCTTCAGCAAGTTTGGCTACTTCTGAGCTTGAAATGTTTGTTTGATTTGCACCTTCAGCCGTTTGCTCGGCTATAGCCACAATTGACTCTAAACGTTCACTAATTTCTTGTGATACTTGTTGCTGCTCTTGCGCTGCGGTAGATATTTCTTCGCTTACGTCGTGTGCTTGCGATACTGCAAGCGTAATTGAGTCTAATGCGCTGCTTGCTAGGTCGCTTTGCTCAACACACGATACCGCTTGCTGCTTACCTTTATCCATTGCTGTTACAGCCGCTTCTGCGCCACTTTGAAGCGATTCAATCATAGATTGTATCTCTTGGGTCGACTCTTGCGTTTTGCTTGCCAGTGAGCGTACTTCATCCGCTACTACCGCAAAACCTCGGCCATATTCACCTGCACGTGCCGCTTCAATTGCAGCGTTGAGTGCTAATAGGTTGGTTTGCTCTGCAATGCCGCGTATTACATCTAAAATACTGCCTATAGATGCACTGTCTTGATGAAGTTTATTAATAACACCGGCTGCATCGTCAACCTCGCGAGCAAGTTGCTCAATAGTCGCTTTGTTTTGATGAGAAATACCTTTTACACGTTCAGCTTCTTTATCGGCATTTTTAATTTCGTTTAGTGCTTGTTGTGCGCTATTACTTACTGTTTGCGACGTGCTGCTCATTTCGGTTGTCGCTGTGGCTGCTTGCTCTACTTGTGCTTGTTGGTTACGGATAGCTTGGCTTGATTCACCGGTAATGGCCGATGTTTGCTCAGACGCTGCTGCTAATTGAGTTGAGCGTGAAATAATACCCTTAATTAAGCTACGTAAGCTGTCTATTAAAGTGTTACAGCTTTTTGACAGCTCGCCAAATTCATCTTTTGCAGAGTCATCTAAGCGTTGGGTCATATCACCGCTGGCGACAATATCTAAAATACGATTAACTTCAGCCAGTGGCTTAGTGATTCTATTTACAGTAAGGATCGCGATAGCAATTGCTATTATCGTTGCGATGATCATACCTGCCCATGTCCATAAATTTGCAGAGTCTACATCTTTGCGTACACCTTCTTGCAGTTTATATGCAACAGTACTTGCCTGCGTCACTAAATCATCAATTTGCGACAGTGCCATCGCGGTAGCTTGCTCTGATTGGGCAAGTTCCTTTTCGGTAAGAGCAATGGCATCAATTAGGCGTTGTTTATTGGCTACTAAGCTATTATTGCCGTTGATATTTTCTATCAGCGTATCAACGTATTCTTGTAAATCACTATATAAATCGTTGTTATCTTGCTCTATGGCTGGTTTGATTAAAGCTAAGGTACGAATTACCTCTTCCAGATAGTAAGCTTGTTCATTTTTAACAATATCTAATGTGTTTGTTGTTTTCACCGTTAGCATATCGGTACTGTTACTTACCACCGACATAAAATTGTTTTCTAAGTTATTGGCTGCTTGATAGGCGCGCGGGTGATTTTGCTCAAAGTTATCAATATCAGTAATATCAAGTACCACAGAATTGGCATCTTCCGCTGCAATTTCTATTGTTTCTAGTTGCGCTGTGAGAGTTTTATTAAGCGCCAGTTGTTTATCTTTATCAGCTAATAAGTTTTCTACTGTGCTTAAAAAGCTTAAGTAGGTTTTTTCTACAGCTTGGCTTTTTTGACTAAGTGATGCATCGTCTTTCACGACGCGTTGTAAGTCGGCGTGCAGTGAATTGAATTTGTCTTTTTGCTCAAGTACTTTTTGTTTTATAGGAGTGAGCTGTGCGCTTGAGGTGGTATAAAAACTAGCTTGCGCTGCTTTACTCATTAAAATAAATTCAGCTTGTAGTTCTGAGCTTTTATTTAGCGCGGGCAGTGATAACTGATTTACCTGCTGGGTAGAACGGTCAATGCTCGCAATTTTTATTAAAGAGTTACCACCAATGATTATGAGTAATAAGGTGATAAATATAAAACCGCACCAAATACGTTGGCTTACTGTCAGATTCATATGGATTTCCATTTAAAGTACTTCAATCACATCTTATCGGCTTGCTAACCAATAAGTTAAGCAATTAATATCTATTAATTTAAATTTAACATATGTAGTGGGGTTTTACAGTTTATTTAGATAAAAGCGTGGATTTTTCTACTATTTTTTGCTTAGTTTGCAAGTCTATCATTGTTAAAGCGCCGCCCCATACGCACCCTGTATCAAGCGCATGTATGTGATTGAGCTGAGTAACTCCCTCAAGAGCAGCCCAGTGGCCAAAAATGAGGTTTTTTTCTAATGCTTTTATATTAGGGTGGGTGAACCAAGCTGTTAACGATTTATTATCGTTAATTGCGCCTTTTGCACTGAGCTCTAATGTGTTGCTACTGGTTAAAAAGCGCATGCGGGTAAAGTAGTTAACTATGTATCTAAACTTATCAAAATCGTTTAAGTCGTCATGCCAAACACTGGGGTGCGGCTGATACATTTTTTCAAAAAAGTGCTTCGCATTAGCTGATTGATAACAACGCTGAGCAAACTGTGCATGTTTAAGTGCGCTTTTTATAGACCAATCTGGGTTAAGCCCTGCATGCGATATAAAGCTGTTGTGCTGAGCTAAATAAAGTGCAAGCGGTTGGGTTTGTAAATAGGCAATATAATTAGGCAGTTTTTTACTATCAAAAATATCACCGAGTTTATCTTTGGGGTTTATCGGCTTATTAAGGTAGTGGCAGGCAACCATGTGTAAATCATGATTACCTAAAGTAACAGTCATGCTGTCTTGATGGCGATAAATATAATCTAGGCAGGCTAGAGAGTCGGGGCCACGTGCGACGATATCGCCAACTAAGTAAAGGTGATCTTTGCTTGGGTTAAAATCAACCCGTTTGAGCAAGCGACTAAACTCTTTAAAGCAGCCTTGTAAATCACCAATTGCGTAATCAGCCATGGTGCTTTTTACTAATGTAAAATGTTAGGGCACGCTAAACGAAATACGCTTATAGGTGCTTCAAACTCAGAGCCAAATTCATTGCGCAGTGTATAATGTCCCTGCATAGTGCCAACAGGAGTATCTAATATTGCGCCACTGGTGTATTTGTAAGTTTCGCCTGGGCCTATAACGGGGGTTTCGCCCACAACGCCTTCGCCCTCTACTTCAACTTCTTTCCCGTTGGCATCGGTGATCAACCAATAACGGCTTAAAAGTTTAGCGCTGCAAAGGCTGTGGTTTTTAATTGTCACTGAGTAGGCAAAAACGTATTTTTCTAGCTCAGGCTGAGATTGCCCTTCAACATAAAAAGTCTCTACAGAGACTTTTACAGGAGAGCCAATATTACTGCTTGTTGTCATAAATCCAATTAGCTATATCAATAAATTGTTGTAACGTTAGGCTTTCAGCACGCAAGGTAATATCTATACCAATGCTGGTAAGCTCATCGGCGGTGAGTAAATTGCCTAAGCTGTTACGCAGTGTTTTACGGCGCTGATTAAACGCTTCTAAACACACGGTGTTTAAAATTTTCACGCTTTTAGCTGTACGTTGCTCGGCTTTTTTAGGGATCAGACGAATAACCGCAGAGTCTACTTTAGGGGCTGGTTTAAAGCACTCTGGCGGTACTTCAACCACTGGCATTGCGTGGCAGTAGTATTGTGTCATCACACTTAAGCGGCCAAATGTTTTGCTGCCAGGGCCTGCAACCATACGTTTTACTACTTCTTTTTGCAGCATAAAGTGCATGTGCTCAATATGATCAGCAAACTCAAAAAGATGAAACAGTAATGGCGTAGAAATATTGTAAGGCAGGTTGCCAAATACTTTTAATTTTTTGTCATCGCGTACAAGGCTTGCAAAGTCAAACTTCATTGCATCGCCTTGGTTTACGTTTAATTTAGGACCTAAAAAAGGGTGCTCAATTAAACGCTGGGCTAAGTCTTTATCTAGCTCAACAACAGTAAGTTGGCCGCTTAAATCGGCAACAGGTTCGGTAATTGCGCCTAAACCTGGGCCAATTTCTACTAGATTGTCTTGTGGTTTAGGATCGATTGCAGTCACTATTTTATCAATGATAGATTCATCAAATAAAAAGTTTTGCCCAAAACGTTTACGGGCGCGGTGTCCTAAATGTACTTTATCGGTCATTGATTCTGTGCTTTTTCATGGGCGAGCTTAATTGCTTCGCGGATCGCTAATTCAAAACTGCCAACCTCAGCGTCACCAGTGCCTGCTAAATCAAGCGCAGTACCGTGATCAACCGAAGTGCGGATAAATGGTAAACCTAAGGTTATATTTACCGAGTTACCAAATCCTTTGTATTTTAGCACAGGTAAACCCTGATCGTGATACATAGCAAGCACGGCATCGGCTTGAGATAGGTATTTATCTTGAAATAAGGTATCGGCAGGAAGCGGACCGATTAAATTCATACCTTGGCTGTTTAAAAGCTCAAGCGTAGGTGAAATCGTTTCTATTTCTTCTGTGCCTAAATGACCGTCTTCACCAGCATGAGGGTTCAATCCACACACTAAAATTTTTGGTTGCTCAATACCAAACTTAGTTTGTAAGTCGTGGTTTAAAATACTAACAACTTTGGTTAAACGTTCTTGTGTAATTGCACGCGATACATAAGCAAGCGGTATATGTGTGGTAACAAGGGCAACACGTAAACCTTCGGTCGCTAGCATCATTACTACATCGGAGGTACCTGATTGCTGGGCAAAGTACTCAGTGTGGCCACTAAACGAAATACCGGCTTTATTAATAATTCCTTTATGAACAGGGCCGGTGACGACGGCATCAAAGGTACCGTCCATGTTTTTTTCGCTAGCAATGCGCAAGGTATCAAGCACGTATTGACCGTTTAAATCATCTAGTTCACCGAGCTTCACAGAGGTGCCTAAATCGACTTGGTGAATATAAACACTACCTGCTGGCGCAATGGCTGCAGGGGCATCTTCATCAAAATCAATTAGCTCAATGTTAAGGCCTAAGTGTTGGGCGCGTTCTTTTAATAATTGCTTGTCGGCTATCACAACAAGTTGAGCTTGCCATTGTTGCTGCGCTAATTGCAGCAACAAGTCTGGACCAATCCCCGCAGGCTCACCCGGGGTAATTGCAATTCGTAATGTCATAATTACTCGTCTACAGGGAAAATTTCAACATGGGCTTGTTCGCGCATTTCTTGCTGCCAGTTAAAACTTTCTTCTTTAAATTTACGATTAAACAACATGCCGTGCGCACGGTTACGTTTAGCTAGCTCGGTTTTATCTGCTACACGTTTATCTAAAAGTTGTACTATGTGCCAACCAAATTGTGTTCTAAATGGTTCACTAATTTGATTTTTATCAAGTGATAACAAAGTATCTTTAAACGCGGGTACATACGTTGTAGGGTCAGTCCAATCGTATTCACCGCCTTTAAGGGCTGAGCCTGGATCTTCTGAGTATTCTTTAGCAAGTTCTGCAAAGTCAGCGTTTCCTGCACGTAAATCTTTGGCAAACCCAGCGAGCATGCTACGTGCTTTTTCTTCACTTAAAATAATTGAAGGCTTAATAAGAATATGGCGTGAGCGTACTTCTGTGGTTTCTACTAATTGGCGACCACGTACATCTTGCACCTTAATTATATGAAAGCCAGCACCAGAGCGAAGAGGGCCAACAATAGCGCCTTTCTTTTGACCTTTTACTGCTTCGGCAAATAACGAAGGCATTTCGTTAATACCCATATAGCCGAGTTGTCCGCCTTCAAGTGCCTTTGAGCCACCTGATGAAGAGATTGCGATACGCTTAAACTCTTGGCCATCGTTTAATAACTCAATAACTTTATCAGCACGGGTTTTAGCACTGGTTATTTCATCGGGTGTTGCATCGTTAGGAATATCAATAAGAATGTGGCCAATATCATACTCTTCTGAATTTTGCCCTTGGCTTTCCATTATTTTTAACAGGTTATCTACTTCTTGTTGGCTAATATAGATACGGCGATCTACATTGGCACGAGTAACTTGTTGGGTGGTTATTTCTTTACGAATTTCTTCGCGGTAAGCTTGAAAGCTCTCACCAGCGGCTTCAATGGTACGACGAAGATCGGCAATGCTGCCGCCCTGATCTTTTGCCATATTAGCGAGAGTTTGGTCTAACTGACTGTCTGAAATTTCAAGGCCCATACGCTCAGCCATCTGCATCATAAGCGTTTGGTTAACTAAACGCTCAACGGCTTGTACGCGCAATGTTTCGTCTTTAGGAAGTTGCTGGCCTTGCTCTGCGGCTTGCTTTTTAACACGATTAATTATGGTGTCTACTTCACTTTTTAAAATAACGCCTTGGTTTACAACACCAATTACTCTGTCGATTTCCTGTGGGGCAGCAAATGCACCGTGGCATAAGCTTAAGCTTAAAATAGCTGTTGATAATAGTTTTTTTAAATTCATATTCTTTTTACTACTCTTCTAATAGTACTGCTTTAAAACAGGGCGTACTGCATTTTAGGGCTTTAAAGTATCACCTTAATTGCTCGTTTGCCTTAATTATTAAGAAAATACGGTCTACGGTAGCCAAAAATACCTTGTTGTAATAATTTTTGTGCATCGTAACGGCTCTTACTGCCAAGTCCTTTTAATACAAAGTTTAAACTAATACCTGAATCAAAAGTGGCTTGTTGCTGCCCGATAGACTGATTTAAATCGGTTTCAATCTGGCGGTGGCCAGTAATTTGGATTGCCCAACAGCATGACTCATACTGTAATCCGCTTAAAAATTCGATGCTTCGATTATTTTCAAGGTCCCGGTGGTAGCTTGCAATAAATTGCCACTGCTCACTAATTGGGATGCTTGTAAATACACCCGTTTGCTCGATTGTATTTCCTGAGACATCATTTGCATAGCGATGGTTCAATTGAACTAGCTCATTATTGTCACCTTTGTAATCGAGGGTGACATTTGACTGGATCATTTGCTTACCATCCGTGTCGTATTGCATACCCGCTGACAAGTACCAACGGCGGTGCCAATGTAGCATCGTTTGCGCTGCAAAAAGCGCGTTGTAGTTTGTCTGAGAGTCTAAATCTTGTTCAGTCGGTTTAGCCGAATCGTTTAGGTAAAAAATTTGGCCCGCGCTAAAGTTAAATACTTCTTCGTGTTTGTTATCAAATAAGCGTGTTGTTGCACCTAACGTAAATTGGTTAGCTGCGGCTATGCGGTCTACACCTGAAAAGCGCGTATCTCTAAATAGGCCAAAAAAGTCATCCTGTAAGCGGGTGGTGTCAAATAGGCCTATCTCAGATTGATCTTTATTCGGTGTATATAAATATTGTATTTGCGGCTCAAGGGTTTGAATGCCATCTTCAAAAAAATAGGAGGTGTCGCGTTCAAAATTAAGCTGCGAATACAAACGCACTTTAGGCAAGGTACGTGAAACGCTATCACTATATTGGGTACCCGTTAAATTTCCGCTTTGCTTGTAGTTCGTTTGTAATAAGCTCACTTCAGAGAGAAACGACCATGCATGCGTAGCATAGTCAAAGCGTGCTTTTGGCTCAATGTGCACACGGGTCGCGCTATCGATGGCAACTTCAGATGAATCATTAGTGAAGTGGCTCACTTCGCCAGATAAACTAAAGTCAAAGTTATCAAAACGCCACGGGGCGGTTTGTGTAAAGCTGATTTGCGGGACCGCTGCATACGACTCTAAGTGGTCGCCCAGTACTTCAAAGTTTTGAAATTTAATATCGGTACGCCATGTATCACCAAGGTGAGTCACAGAGCCAGTACGATAAAGCTGGGTATCAGTTTTATTTGCATAATTAGAGTTTAAGTCAGTAATGTAGTTATCATCACTAACATTAGTTACATCTATATTAGCGCGCCAGTCTTCACTTAAATAGCTTTGTTGCTGCCAATGAAACATGTAACGCTCATCAAGGCTTGGCTCCGAATCATCACTATCTAAGTATTCAATACCGACTAAGCCTTCATGTTGCTCACTGAGGTATCTAAACTCGGTTTGCAATTGTAAGCCTTTGCGCGACATATAACGAGGTGTAATGGTAGCGTCAAAATTAGGCGCAATATTCCAATAATAAGGTGTAACAGTTTCAAGGCCGTAACGGTCGGAGCTTGAAATACTCGGTGTTAATAAGCCCGACTTACGTCGCTCATCAAGCGGAAACGTAAAATAAGGTAAATATAAAACAGGGGTATCAAGAATACGTAAAACGGCGTTATAGGTTTCGCCCCAGCCTTCTTCACGAGAGAGGTTAATTTCGTCGGCTTCTATTTCCCACACGGGTGTATCGCTTGGACAGGTAGTAAAGCTTGCATTCATTAACAATAAGCCAGACTCATTGACGGTGAGTTTTTCGGCGCCACCTTTACCTTGTTGTGCGGTTAAGCTGTAATCGGCACCCAATAGGCTTATTTGTGAATTATTTAAATCGGCATTTAAACCTGAGCTGTTTACTAGGCTTACACGGTCTTGATAAGTAATTGGCCCTGTTGCATTAAGTAAACCACGCTGTTTATCTATAAGCGCAGTTTGTGCGGACAAACTCATATCAAGGGTGTTAATATCAACATTGCCGGTAAATTCAGCGCTTTGTGTGCCTAGGAGCTCTACATCGTCAGCTTGTATATCAACCGAACCTACCGCTAAATTGGGTAGAGGTTGCCAAGCTCTGGTTTGCATTGAAATGCCACATAAATTGTGTGCCAGTTCAGTTTCGGCAAGCGATGGTGCGCTAATTACGCCTAGCATCAATATGCCCCAGGTTTTGCTCATTTATCGACCTTAATGCTCTTTGGTTTATTATAAGCTAGACATAATAAAGGAAAACAATGGCAAATACAGTAATTGACCTATAAAAATAGACATCTTATATAATGACACGCTTTGATAATTTACAACTATTTATAAATACGCACTTTGATGCTAAACCACACTCCTTAGTAGCCATTACTGGGGATGCCAGTTTTCGCCGTTATTACCGTTTAAGCTGTGCTGGAAAAGCATTTATTGTGATGGACTCCGACCCACAAAAAGTAAATAACGCACCGTATATCTCTTTAAATAAAGTATTCACCGATAACGGCTTTTTATTGCCTGAAATCATTGCAAGCGATGAAGAGCAAGGTTTTTTTGTGTTAAGTGACTTAGGAAATACACACTTAGCCGATAAGCTCGATGAGCCAAATAGAGATGAATATTACAAACAATTAATACGTGTAGCGGCGAATTGGGCCAAAACGCCTGCATCAACAGCTATGCAAAATTATAATAAAGAGTTTATTCACCTTGAGCTGAATATTTTTAGCCAATGGCTGGTGACTGATTTTATTGATTTAACATTAAGCACTGAGCAGCAAGCGCTTTGGCAGCAAAGCTGTGAGCTATTAACGCACGCTATGCTAGCACAGCCTACGGTCACAGTTCATCGTGATTATCACAGCCGTAATATTATGTATAGCAATGAGCAGTGGGCAATTATAGATTATCAAGATGCCGTGCGCGGCCCGCTGTGTTATGACTTAGTGTCGCTGCTCCGCGATTGCTATTTTAAGTTGCCACAGCCACAGCTTAATCAACTGCTTAAGTACGGCTATGAAGAATTTAAGACACAAACATTAATAACAAATACCTCTTTTGAGCAGTTTAAACAGTGGTTTGATTTAACTGGTATTCAACGCCATTTAAAGGCAGCGGGAATATTTTGCCGGCTTTATTTACGCGATGGCAAAAGTGGTTACCTTGATAATATTTTACCGACGTTAGATTACATTGTTGATGTTGCCAAGTCCTACCCAGAGCTTACAGCATTAAGTGAGTGGGTAAGCAGTACTGTTATACCGCAGGTAACACTAAAACTTACAAAGGAGCGCACATGAAAGCCATGATTTTAGCGGCTGGACGTGGTCAGCGAATGATGCCGCTTACGCAAGCTATGCCTAAACCTATGCTAAAAGTGGCGGATAAACCGCTGATTGAGCACCATATCAATAACCTTAAAGCCGCTGGCATTACTAACATTGTTATAAACCTAGCTTGGCAAGGGGATAAAATAAAAAGTTATTTTAAAAATGGCGCTGAGTTTGGTGTGAGCATTGAATATAGCCAAGAGGCTGAGGGCGGCCTAGAAACCGCAGGCGGAATTATTCAGGCGCTACCATTACTAGGTGAGCAATTTATTGTGATTAATGGCGATGTATATACAGATTACGATGTGAGTGCGCTTAAACAGCTGCACCTGCAAGACGGCGAGGCCCACATAGTGTTGGTAGAAAACCCACCTCATAACGAAAAAGGGGATTTTGCGTTAAGTCACTTATCGGCTGAGAGCCAAAAGTATACGTTTTCGGGAATTAGCCGTTACCACGCTAATTTTTTTAAAGGGTTAGAGCCTGGCATACGCCCACTTGGGCCAATATTGCGAGAAAAACTCGCCCAACAGGTTATCTCAACTGAGCTTTATATTGGTCAGTGGGACGATATAGGCACACCACAGCGGCTCACCCAGCTCAACGAGCGCATACAAAACACACTTTAATAGAGGCAGTTAATTAGATGTGGGGAAAAATACTCGGTTTTTGTTTTGGCTTTATGTTTGGCAAAATTTTTGGCGCCATTTTAGGTTTATACCTTGGCCATTTATTTGATAAAAGCCTAAAAAACGACTTTGATAAAGCCGGGGGCTTTTCAGGTTTGTTTAAAGGTGATGATGTAAACGAGCGCCAAGCGTTGTTTTTTTCGAGCTGCTTTGCGGTTATGGGGCATATTGCAAAGTCGAACGGTCGCGTAAGTGAGGTGCATATAAAAGCGGCAAGTATGTTTATGGATGAAATGGGGCTAAAGGGCGATGAGCGCCGCGAAGCTCAGCATGCATTTCAATCAGGTAAAGATAGCGACTTTTCGATTAAAGAAACAGTGCATGACTTTAAAGAACGCTTTGCAAAACGTTACGACTTACTGCAACTGTTTTTAGAAATTCAAATTCAAATGGCGTTTTCTGATGGTGTGCTCGCCGAGCAAGAAAAACAGCTGTTACAAGAGGTAAGTAAGCAATTAGGTATTTCTAAAACCCATTTTGCTTTTATTCTTAAGCGCTACCAAGCTGAATTTAGTTTTAGACAGCAGCAACAACAGCATAGGCAGCAGCAAGGTCAAAGTAGCAGTTACCGTGAAGGGTCTGGCCATCATGTGCCCCCTAATAACAGCATGAACCGTTCACAAGCCTTGGCTTTATTAGGGTTAAATAGTGATGCAACGCAACGAGACATTAAAGTAGCGTATCGTAAATTAATGGCGCAGCATCACCCTGATAAATTAGTATCTCAAGGGCTGCCTAAACACATGATGGAAGTGGCGGTTAAAAAAAGCCAAGACATACAAGCAGCTTACGAGTATTTAAAAAAGGCGGCGTAAAAAGCCGTCTATTTCTTTGCTTAAACGTGCATGTTGCTCTGGCGCATCACGCAGGCCAAACAGTTGGCGCTGGCGGTAATCAAATTTAGCATTACGATTTACCCAGCGCTGACGATTTTTTAGGCTCATAAGTATATCGGTATTATCGTTTGCATAGTAAATATCAAGTAATGCTGGGGTAACCAGTGATGTGGTTTGGCTTAAACTTTCATTACGCTGTGTATTGGGTAAATAACTGCTTAAGCTAATAAATGCATTAATTTGCGAGTCTGGAAAGTCTGCATAGTACTCCATTAACACACCCGCACTGGCTCCTTGGGCTATCACTACAATATTATTAGGCTCGCTCATAGCACGTTGATAAAGTGCCTCATAACGCAATATTAAGTTAGTTTTATAGTTGTTAAGCACCGCATTACTTACCGAGTCAATTGCATTTACATAGTGCGGCTCAGTATTGGGCTTTGGTGCTTCTGACTCGCTATTTTTTTGCTCAGTTTGCTCTTGCGCCGCGTTTTGTTGCGCTTCGCTAGGGGCTTGCATATCGCTGGCTTGCCAATCTATGTCAGGCACTGTCATCGCGTAAGTGGTATAACCTAAATTATTCAGCTCCTTTCGAAGATAGCTCATGCCAGTGTTATTACTTGGAGTTGAGTTCCAATCGGGTATAAGTAACGCAACCCCTCTAAAGTCGCGGCTCATATACTCGCTGTAAAGGCTTAAAAACTCGGTATCACCAGCAAGTATTGGCTTTATTTCATCATTTGGTAAGAAACGTTTTATATCAGTGTTTTCTATTGTCGACAGGGCGGGCGGCGAAATATGATCAATTGCATTACTAGGGCTGCCAATTAACAACCCACAAGCCAGCAGTAGGTTAACTAATACGGGTTTTAAAAATCGCGCTAATATCATCACAAGCTCTAATAAATACCATTACTTAGCTATCGGCGCGAAGGATAAAAAGTTTAGTTAAAAATCAGGCTCGGCTTCAAAAGTAAGCACTTGCTCGCTCACAGGGTGCTTTAGTTGAAGCATTTGAGCATGCAGTTGTAAACGCGGTGCAGCTGCAAGCGCCTCTTTGTGGGCATAGAGCCTGTCACCTAAAATAGGATGACCAAGGCTTAACATATGTACACGTAATTGGTGGGATCGCCCTGTAATGGGTGTTAGCTCCACGCGGGTAGCAAATGCTTCGCGCGTGAGTATTTTGTAATGCGTAAGCGATGGTTTGCCATTTTCATGATCAACCATTTGTTTAGGGCGGTTAGGCCAATCGCAAATAAGCGGTAAATCTACAGAGCCATTTTCTTCAAGCTGCCCATAAACACGCGCAATATAACGCTTTGCTGTTTCGCGTTCTTGAAATTGCATACTTAAATGCCTATGCGCTGCTTTATTCATGGCCAAACATAGTATGCCTGAGGTTGCCATATCTAAGCGGTGCACTATTTTAGCTGTAGGAAAAACACGGTTAACGCGGCTAATTAAGCTATCGGCATGTTTTGGATCTTTACCTGGGACGGTTAAAAGTTCGCTGGGCTTATTAACGATGAGCAAGTCGTCATCTTGATACAGTATTGTTAAATACGGACTCATTGGGGGATTGTAGTTAACTAACACGGCCGACCTCAGTAATTTTGCAGGGCGCTATTTTAGTGGAGCGAGCGCAAAGGCTCAAGGGAAAAGGTAAAAGTTTAATTGCATGCTTTTTAATCTGGTGTAAAATTACACCAACCTAAAGTTATGGGAACATATTATGGCAAGGCAAAGTATTTCACTTACTGAACAAAATGATTTATGGCTACGTAATCACGTTGAAAACATAGGTGATTATGCTAATAAAAGTGAATTGGTGAACGATTTAATTCGCCGTGCAAGAAGGGCTGAAGCTATAAACAGTAAGCTTGCTAACGCAGAAAAAAGCGGTTTTAGTGCTCAATCTGCCGATCAAATGTTAGTAGAATTTAAAGCAAGCATTAAGTAGTGCGCACATTTAAACTTTCAAACGATGCCAAAGAGGATTTACGTCGCATTTATCAATATGACTGTCACGCATTTTCACAACAGCAAGCGGATAATTATTTTTATAGTTTCTTCTCTATGTTTGAAAAACTAGCAGCAAATCCTTATTCATACCAATCAGTTGATCATATACGCACAGGCTATCGACGTGCCGTTTGTGGCTCGGACAGCATTTATTACAGAATTACAGAAACTGATGTTGAAATAATGGCTATATTAGGTGGCCAAGATACTGATGAGTGGTTCTAGAGGTGAATGTAAAAAGCACGGCCTGTAAACCGTGCTTTTAAAATTGTAGTTTAGCTACACCTGATCTAACGACTGACAGCTATAAACTGAAAGCTCAAAAAAACCTTAGTGCGAAACCACAATTAAACGTATTGCATCAAGCTTTAACTGCGCTTTTTCAATGTGCGTAGTGAGCTCAGTGCGCTGCTTATCGAAGAAGGTAATTTCTTCTTGGCGAATATTAGGGTTAATTTGCTTAAGCGCTTCAAGGCGGGCTTGTTCTTCGCCTAGGGTGCTTTGCATTTTTTCAAGAGATGCACTGCGTATAACCTCAAGCTGCTGCTGCGCCATGTCTTTTGCGGTGTTGATCATTGGATGAACCGCACCTTGTAAAGCACCTGCTAATTTACTTGCTGTTTGGCGACCAACGGCTGAAAGCTGCTGGTTAAAGCTATCAAACGCTACATTTTCACCTAGGTTATTACTGGCTTTATCAAGCAATATGCGAATAGGCGTTGGTGGTAAAAAGCGTCCTACTTGCAGGGCTTTTGGTGCCATAGCTTCGGCTACAAAAATCAGCTCAACAAAAAAGGTGCCTGGCGGCAATTTTTTGTTTTTAAGCAAAGCAACCGATGCACTACCAAAGTCATCATCACAAATCATGTCCATCGTGCCTTGCACCATAGGATGATCCCAGCTAATAAAATGCACGTCTTCTTGCGAAAGAGCAGTATCGCGGTCAAAGGTAACCGTCATGCCATCTTCTTTTAAGCTTGGGAACGAAGCACTTAGCATATGCTCTGTTGGCTTTAAAATAATGGTGTTTTCGCCTTTGTCTTCTTGGCTTACACCAAACGTGTCGAATACGTTGATCATATAACTTGGTAACTCAAATTGGTTATCAAGTGCTTCGATATCTTCAACCAGCGAGTCGGCAGCGCCTTGGCCAGATGAATGTAGCTCTAATAGACGGTCACGGCCACTTTCCATTTGCTTGCGCAACACGGCATTTTGCTTGGCTACTTGCTCAAGTAGTGGGTCGAGCTCTTCTTCATCACAATTATGTGCAGCAATGTACTCAAGTAAGTCTTCGCTAAACTCTTTATACAATAGTTGGCCGGTAGTCGATGTGCTCTCAAACGCATCAAGGCCTTCGTTGTACCAACGAAGTAATACTTCTTGCGCGGTGTTTTCAAAATACGGCACATGAATATTTACATCTTGCGTTTGACCAATGCGGTCTAATCGGCCGATACGTTGCTCAAGTAAGTCAGGGTTTAGTGGTAGATCAAATAACACTAAATGATGCGAAAACTGGAAGTTACGACCTTCTGAACCAATCTCTGAACACAGCAGTATTTGTGCGTTGTCGTATTCATCAGCAAAAAATGCTGCTGCGCGGTCACGCTCAATAATCGACATGCCCTCGTGGAACACAGAGGCTTTTATTGCTTCACGCTCACGCAAAATTTGTTCAAGGCTAATCGCAGTTTCGGCTTTGGCACAAATAAGCAGTACTTTTTCGTGCTTTAGGGTTTTAAGTGTGTTGATTAACCAATCTACACGTGGGTCAAATGCGCCCCAGCTTGCACTTTCACCTTCAAACTCTTGAAAGATTTTTTCAGGGAATAGCGCGCGTTGTGCACTTAGCTCTGCACTTTGTATACCGCTCATGCTGCCAAGCACCGACATAGCTGTTTTGTACTGCTTTGGCAGTGCCATAGGGTAAGCATGTAATTTACGGCTAGGGTAGCCATCAATTCCGCTGCGGCTGTTTCTAAACAAAATACGGCCTGTGCCGTGGCGATCAAGCAGCATGTTAAGTATTTCTTTACGGGCCGGTAAATCACCTTGCTGCGCTTTTTCAAGCACATCGGTAATATCGGTCTCTTTTAATAGCTCAATGAGTGTGGCTTTGGCTGTATCATCAAGGGCTTGCGCTTGCAGCAGCTGATTTGCCGCTTCGGCAACGTCTTTGTAGTTAGCTTCTTCTTCTTTGAATACGTCGTAGTCGTAAAACCTATCTGGGTCGAGCAATTGTAAGCGGGCAAAGTGACTACGATGACCAAGTTGATCTGGCGTTGCAGTTAATAAAATAAGCCCTGGAATATCTTGGCTAAGTTCGGCCATACGCTGATATTCGGTGCTCGGCTTACCATTGTTAATACTTAGGTGGTGCGCTTCATCAACAACTAATAAGTCCCAATCAGCCAATGTTGCTTGTTCAAACCAACGTTTTTTCTTGGTTAAAAACTCAAGGCTGGTAAGTACCAGTTGCTCGGTATCAAATACGTTTGGTGAGTCGGCAAAGGCTTCGTCGCAACGCTCTTCATCAAAAATAGAAAAACGTAAATTAAAGCGGCGTAGCATTTCTACTAACCATTGGTGTTGTAGGTTTTCTGGCACCACAATAAGTACACGGCTAGCACGACCGCTAATTATTTGTTGGTGTAAAATCATACCTGCTTCAATGGTTTTACCAAGGCCTACTTCATCTGAAAGCAGTACACGTGGAGCAAAACGTTTACCTACTTCTTGTGCAATGTAAAGCTGGTGCGGGATAAGGTTAGCGCGCTGACCAATCAAACCCTTAATAGGCGATTGCTGGCGCTGGAATTGGTGTTGCCATGTTTGGTAACGCAAAGTGTAGCGATCGAAACGATCTACTTGGCCCGCAAATAAACGATCTTGCGGTTTATTAAACTTAATAAAATGATCTAGAAAGGTTTCTTTTAGCTTTGCTTGCTCGCCGGTATCGATACGTGTACCTACGTAGCAAAGTAGTTCACCTTGCACTTCAATAGACTCTACTTCTAATTCCCATTCTTCAACGCTTTTGATCACATCACCTGGATTAAATGCCACACGGGTAACCGGTGCTTCTGCTGTAGAATAAACACGGTTTTCACCACTGGCAGGAAATAAAATGCTGACCTGACGGCCTTCAATGGCAACTACGGTGCCTAATCCTAAATCTGACTCTGTATCACTGATCCAACGCTGACCTAAGGAAAAATTCATGTATGTCTCGTCTATGAAGAAAAAGGCGGCTATGTTACCTGTTACATAACACCACTGCAAGGCGCTATTTGACTCACTTTTAATTAATTTTATAAGTGCGAATTAATCCCATTAACAGTGCTAACAAATGGCTCTTTTTTAGGTAAATAAAAACTATATTGTGTTTGTAATAAAACGGACTTTTATGACAAATAGACTAAACTTAGATTATGCCTTAGCAATTAAGTATTGCAGGTTTAAATTTAGGCCCGTTTTACTTAGTTATTTTGGTATAGCATAAAAATCATAAAACGTAAGGAAAGTGCTATGGAAAAAGCTTCGAACCTTGAAAGTAAAATGTATGTGCTAGACACCAATGTGTTACTCCACGAACCCCTCGCTTATTTGTCTTTCCAAGAGCATCATGTTGTCATCCCAATGACCGTTTTAGAAGAACTTGACCACATTAAAGATAGAAAACACGATGTAAGCCGCGATGCACGAGTGGCTATTCGCGGCCTAGATGAAGTACTAAAAGATGCGACTCCTGAGCAAATGTTGCAGGGGGTTGCACTGCCGAGCAATAAAAAAGCAAATGCTAATTCAACCGGTACGCTCATTATTGTTAATGACCACCTTTTTGCAGATTCTATTTCTGGATTACCGGGGGATGAAAACGACCACCGCATTATTAACTGCGCCGTGTATTTACAAAAACAGCACAGCGATTCAAAAATAGTATTGGTGACAAAAGATATAAACATGCGCCTTAAAGCGAAAGGCGCAGGCCTAAAATATGTTGAAGATTACCGAACCGACCAACTCATTGACGATATAGCGCTTTTAACCAGTGGTTATAAAAAAATAGAGGGAGATTTTTGGCAGCACGTAGGGCAATGCGAAACACAGCAGCATGGCCGTGATACGTTTCATTATGTAGCAAAAAACTTAATTCCAGATGTATTTTGCAATGAGTACATACTTGATGGCAGCGAGCACTTTGCTGCGCGGGTAAAATCGTACGATAACGAGCGTATTAAATTAAAAGATATTAGTGTTGAGCGTTTAATGCACCAGCAAGCATGGGGTGTTAAACCTAAAAATGTTTATCAAGGTATGGCACTTGATGCTTTATTAGACCCAAGTATTGAGTTGGTTATTTTAACCGGCCCAGCTGGGTGTGGTAAAACGTTGCTAGCGCTTGCTAGTGCACTTGAAATGGTGATTGAACGCGGTATTTACGACAAGGTTATAGTAACGCGTAATACGCCTGAAATAGCCGAGTCTATTGGCTTTTTGCCCGGTACCGAAGAAGAAAAAATGGCACCGTGGTTAGCGGCAATTACCGACACCTTAGAGGTGCTACACAAAGGAGATGAAAACCCAATTTCGAGCCGTAATTACATAATGGAAAAAGCCAATATACAGTTTAAGTCGGTAAACTTTATGCGTGGGCGTAGTATTCAAAATGCAGTGGTTATTTTGGATGAGAGCCAAAACTTAACGGCGTCTCAGCTTAAAACCATTATTACCCGCTGTGGTGAGGGAACAAAACTAATTTGTAGCGGTAATTTAGCACAAATAGATAGCAACTATTTAACCCCCGTTACTTCAGGTCTTACTTATATTGTTGAGCGTTTTAAAGACTTTGAAGGCAGTGCAACAGTTAATTTAAACGGGGTAGTGCGCAGCCGTTTAGCCTCCTTTGCAGAAGAAAATTTATAACTTGCGCAGAACAATTTGGCTCGATAGTCTAGTGGCTGACTATCGGGCCAAAACTTAGGCAAAACGTTGAAATTTTTACCTCTAAAAGACTATTACCGCTCTTTATTTGTAGCATTATTTGTTCCCTTATTTGTGGCATTTTTACTGTGTTTGCACTTGTATAATATAAAAGTTGATCGTGCCATAGAAAAACGCCAAGCCGATTTTGAGCAAGTATCGGCTCAAGTTAGCCATATAATGAGCTCGGTAAATGACTTTTTCGACAATGCCTTTACATCATATCAACAGCCTAGTGCTGAACAATTTAACCGTAACTTACTTGAAGGTATAAATCAGTACGATAATTACTACTACCGCCACTTTAGTCAGCGCCGAGGCGAAATAGTCGGTAAAGGGCAGTTTGCTTTTTCTAACCGTGCGTTGATTCAGTGGCAGCAAGCTACAAGCTTAAGCCCAACTTTTAATACCGCGTTATCACTTATGCAATCGTTATCGGCCGTTGCCTATGTTGATGACGCGGGGTTTGCGTATGTTGTAAGACGCAACAAAAGTCAAAGCACCATGCTTAGTAAAATTTTAAATGGCCGTTTTAAGCCTACATTTGCACCTGGCCAGCTTACTTCCAGCCCCATAGTAAAAATACACGATAGCGCTTATTTTGCCATTGGTCGCAAAAAACAGCCAAATTCGTCCGACTATATAATTTTAATATACGATTTAGAAGCCATGTCTAGCTGGCTTAAAAAGGTAGCTCCAAGCGAGGGTGAATATGTGTTTATGAACCAATCGCATCAGGTGATAGCCAGCTCTGTTAAGCAGTTAAACGAAGCAACAGCCTTAAAAGATTATTGGCCTGAATTAACTCATGACGATAAAAAAATAAACTTAGCGAATAACACAGATGCACAGTTTTTTATGCAAGCCATGGGGAACTTGCCTATTCATGCGGCGTTTTATGAACCGCAAATAAATATGATCACGCCAATTAGGTATGAGGTATTTTTGGAATTTGTGTTTTTAACGTTATTTTTAAGCTTAATGTTTGCCGTATTTTTTTGGTTAAGCCAACGTATTTTTGTGAGACCAATGACCCATTTAATGCAGTATTTTGAGCAAAATGATGGCCCTAATGAAACACTTTCAAGTTACCCGATCCCATTAAATTGGCAGCCTTGGTTTTCTCGCGTTAAATATGTTTTTGATAAAAATGCGCAGTTAGTTGAGTCATTACAAGAGGCTAATAAAGAACTCGATGAGCAGCTACAGCTACAATCACAAAAGCTAAAACGCAGCTACGAAGCAAAAGAGCGACACTTAGCGCTATTAAATACGATGCTAAATAGTGTGCCTGATCTGATTTATTTTAAAAATATTGATGGCTCTTTTTTAGGGTGTAACAAAGCATTTGAAGCCTATGTAGGCAAAGAACAAGCAACCCTAGTCGGTAAGCGTATTGAAGATTTAGACAGTGACGATTTACAGTTAAGCCTGCTTGAAAAACAAGTGCTGCAAACCAAAAGTAGTATTGAACAACGCATAGATAGCACCGATAAATCGTATCAATTAACCATTGCCCCATTTTATAACGAGCACCAGCATTTATTAGGTACTATGGGGATTGGAAGAGACATTACTGAGCAGCAGCAAACCCTATCGGCGTTAAAAGCGTCAGAATCTAAATTTAGAAGCGCGATAGAGTTTGCAGCAAACAGTGTGTTGCTACTCTCGCTTGAGCATACCATATTGCAAGTTAACAAAGCGGCTCGTAAGTTATTTTCACAGCAAGATATTTTAACTGGTGAACCGCTTAAAAAGCTGTTTGATGAGGCGCAGTGGCAAGAAATAAAAAAAACGCTTTGTCACTTACTAGATGATAAAAAACGGGTTTATCATTTAACGCTCTCACAAGGAAAATTAACAAGTTGGCTACAGCTGAGTGTGTCGCTGGTGTGGGATGAAAACCGAGACCCTTCTTACTATGTTATTCATATTCAAGATGTGAGCGCGCTCACTAAAGCAAAGCATGACGCAGAGCGTGCAACAATAGCTAAAAGCCGCTTTATTGCTAATTTAAGTCATGAGATCCGCACGCCGCTTAACGCAGTACTCGGTTTGTTAGACATGATAGTAGAGCAAGGCTTAACAAATAAGCAGCTGCAACAAACAAAGCAGGCTAAAAACGCAGCGCAAAGCTTATTGCTAATGCTAAACAGAATGCTTGACTTTGCTCGCGTAGAAAGTGCGCAAGCACAAATAAAACCGGTGCCTTTTTGTTTAGTTGAACTGATTGATATTTGCGAGAGCTTAACGGCGCCGTTATGCCAAAACAAAGGATTAAGCTTTAATATTGAAATAGACCCTTTAATTAACCCTGTGATTATTGGTGATTCAATACGATTGCAACAAATACTAGGTAACTTACTTACCAATGCCGTTAAGTTTACTAATAAAGGCAGTATTACCTTAAAAATGGTGCTTGATGAAAATGACGTTTTAGATCAGCAACGTATTTGTTTTCACGTGATCGACACAGGGGTAGGTATTGCTAAAGCTGACCAACGACGACTATTTGATGCGTTTACTCAAGGGGACGAATCCTCTACGCGTATTCATCAAGGGGTCGGGCTTGGACTTGCTATAGTTAAACATGGTGTCGCCTTAATGGGGGGCGAAATTGCCATTAATAGCGACAAAGGCCGTGGATGTGAGTTTTACTTTACTCTAGCGCTTGCGGTAGATACGGCTAAGAGTAGTGTATTTATTCCTAGTACGTTAGCCATTGTGAGCGATGACACTGTAAAGCTAAACGAAGTCGTTAATGCTTACTCACAAGTGACAGCTATTGACTTAGAAGAGGCGCTACGCTACCCAATAAAGCTTGCTGATGCAAAGCAACTGATTATTGATGAAACCACATTGAACGATTTATTAAGTGTTGAATCTATACACGAAACACTCAGTGCCAGCTCATTCCCTGTAGTGGTAATTAATCATGAGCACACTTTAGCATTGCCTTGTACTACGCAAATTAACGTACAGCATATTAAAGCAACGGCCTTGGCGCAGCGATTAATTAGTTTAAATGCTAATGTCGATGATAAGCACTCTAAAGCTGCTGAAAATAATGAAGAAGTAAAAAAAGATATATCGGGTCTACTTATTATGGCGGTTGATGATAACCCGCTCAATTTAGACATTATTAGCAGTGTACTAAAGCACGCCCATGTTAATGTAATAACAGTCACTAATGCCCCAGATGCAATAGAGCTGCTACAAATATTAAAGCCAGATCTAATATTGATGGACGTGCAAATGCCGCATATTGATGGGTGCCAAGCAACGCAATTGATTCGCCAACAGTTTGACGCGCGCCAACTGCCTATTTTTGCTTTAACAGCACATTGTGAACCTGCAGATGTTGAGCGCTCACTTAATAGCGGCATGAACAAGCATTTAACCAAACCTGTGGTTGCAGCTGTACTGTTAGATGCAATTAGAGACGTAGACTTTATAAAACCTAAGTTTTATGACCAAAACTTTGCGCTCACCCAGTTTAATTTTGATGAAAATTTACTAGCAACTATGGTTGGAAAGTTTGCTAAGTTGTGTGAAACCCAGTTAGAACAAATTGAAGAAAATACCCAGCGAGATGAAGTGGTACGCTTAGTGCATAGTATTAAAGGCGTGGCGGGTAATTTAGGTTTTATCAGGCTTTCACTGTGTGCAAAACAATGTGAAACGCACCTTAAAACTACTAACGAGCCGCTTCAACAAACTTTAAAAGAACTAATCATACAACTAAAACAAGTGATTATTTTTATAGAAACCTTAGGGGGACGGGATGCCGAAAAGAGCTAAAATACTGATTGTAGATGATGATCCCCTTAACCGGCTGGTGCTTGAAAAAACGCTGGGTACGGAGTATGACGTATATTTAGTTGAAAGCGGCGAAAAAGCACTCACCTTTATTAAATCTAACCAAGTAGATTTAATTATTTTAGATGTGGTGATGCCAGGCATTGATGGCTACGAAGTGCTTGTGCAACTTAAAGAAAACCCTATTACGCAGTCTATTCCTATTGTGTTTATATCGGCTAATAATAGCCATACTGATGAAGCAAAAGGCCTTGAGTTAGGCGCAATGGATTACATAACTAAACCCTTTAATGCTTCCATAGTAAAAGTGAGAGTGCGCAACCAATTACTGATCAAGCAAAAAAATGATTTGCTTGAAATGCTTGCCTCAATAGATGGTTTAACAGAGATACCCAACAGGCGTTATTTAGATGAAAATCTCTCTCGTGAATGGCGTAGAAGTAAACGCAATGGCTCGTGTTTGTCGGTTTTATTAATGGATATAGACCACTTTAAGCGTTATAACGATTGCTATGGTCACCGAGCAGGGGATGAATGTTTAAAGCAGGTTGCACAGGCGTTAGCAGCGCAATGTGAGCGTAGTACTGACTTTATTGCCCGCTACGGAGGAGAAGAGTTTGCAGCGGTATTACCCGATGTTAATAAACAACAGGCATTAGCATTTGCACAAAAGCTAAGGCAAGCGGTAAACAACTTAAATATAGAGCACAAAGCTTCTTTAAATGCAGAACACATAACAATTAGTATTGGTATTGCTAGTATGGAAAATGGCAATGCAAGTGCTGAGCAGGCCTTACTTGAGCAAGCCGATTTAGGGCTGTATGCCGCAAAAGATGCTGGGCGCGATCAAGTGGTTGCGCTTAACTTATAGTGCGCTTTATTTACACTTAAGCGTTATTTTAATCGGCCCCACACGGTTAACGCTATGACAGAGCGGGGCAATTTACGCTACTGAGCTACTATTTAGTGATCATGCCCAGTGCGCTTTCACCAATACCCACCAATTTATCGTTTTTAAATATTAATGGCGTACATTCATCTTTTGTTGTTTTGCCATCAGAGTGAATACTGTGAGTCATGTAAAACAGTACCTGGTAAACATCATCGTCTTTTTTTAATAGTTCGGTAAAGCTCGGCGTTTTTAGTTGCGCTAAAACAGATTGATAGCTGCTATCCATTGTTAAATCTGCAATCGCTTCGCGGTTTTTTTTATGCTGATGTTGCCAGCTTGATGAGTCGTTACCTGCCCAATGCGTTTCTGCTTCGCCATCTGATACGGCAATAACACAACCGGTTAAAAATGGAGTGATAAGTGCAGCAGCTAAAAGTGATTTTTTCATTGTTAAATCCTTGATGAGTTTTAATACCAATCCGCAATAATACTTAATCATTTTTAGGAGCTAAACGTGTTGCTATCTGCGTTAAAAAATTCTCATTTACGACTGCATGGATGCAGAAGGTAGAGCAATGCATGAGCAATTGCCGAGAACAACTAAATAGCGAATTTTTTGCCTAGCTATCAACACGTTTACCTGTCCTCAAAATAGATCACTTCATTAAGTGGATTGGTATAATTTAATTATTTACTCATTAAAGGCAAGTAATAGGCCAATATAACAAAACTATAAAATTCAAACAGTTAAGTTTGTATGGCTATTTTTAAATGATGAATTATAAAAATCATTAGTAAAAACAGCCACTTTTTAGTTTTTTTAACGATTAGGCTAATCTTGGTTAATTTAGAATAGCCAAAATACGTTACACCAAGCGGTTACGAGATTCACTATTAGTAAAGGCTGCTATATTTAAGCTCACCTCATTAATTAAGCGTACGATTGACTCTGTGCTGGCCCATGCAATGTGTGGTGTAAGAAGCAAGTTTTCGCCTGTGTAATTTGCCAGTGGGTTAGTCTGCTCTGCCGGCTCTTTTGTTAGTACATCAACGCCTGCTCCAGCAATTAAATTTTGTTCAAGAGCTGTTACTAGGTCAGCCTCGTTTATAATGCCACCGCGGGCGGTATTAATAATAATACTGCTAGGTTTCATCATTTTTAGCTCATCTAACGAAATTAAATCACGAGTTTCATCAGTAAGCGGGCAGTGCACGCTAATTATATCAGCGGTTTTTAATACCTCTTCAAAAGGTGTACGGCCTTCTCTACAAGGGGCGCCTTTTCGCTCTGCAACCACTACATTTGCGCCAAATGCTTGCGCGACTGCAGCCACACCATTACCTAGCGTACCACCACCTATAATGGCAAATGTTTTACCTTGTAAATCATTAAAGCTGTAATCTAATCTGCAAAACATGTCGCTTTTTTGCCAAGCGCCTTGCTGGCAGTCGCGCTGATAGCGATGTGTATTACCTAATAAATTAGTCACTAATGAAAATGTGTGTTGTACAACCGAAGGGGTTGAGTAGCCTGCTACGTTGGTAACGGCAATGCCAAACTCTTGTGCAGCGTTTAAGTCAACATTATTGGTGCCTGTTGCGCTTACGCAAATAAGCTTGAGAGTTTTAAGCTGGCTAATGGTGTCACGATTTAATACCACCTTATTGGTAATAAGCACATCAGCGCCTTGGCTGTGTTTTACAACTTGTTCTGGTGATGTGAGCTCATAGGTGGTTAGCTCACCTAATTCTTCAATACAGGTTAAAGATGTTTTAGCTAAAGTGGCGTTATCGAGAATAGTGATTTTCATCGTGTGTCCTATCAATATACGTACAATAAAATTGCGAGAGGAGCTAAGGTACTACGAAAAAATCCCTTTGTTAATGCTATTACTACCAAATGATTAGTGCAAAAAGTCAGATTGCTGATAAAAGTTTAAATTGGCTGGTCTGCCCACTCAAATATAAATAACATGATATTTTAGCGGGCTATATCTTTGGGGCCTGTTTATTTTTTGAGATTGAACTCACTTTCCTCTGAAAGGTCAACAAGCTTTATTAACGTTGATAAAACTAAAAAACAATGCACCAACCCCTTTTTGCGTGGTCATAGACTAAAGTGGTTCGCAAATAAGCATAACCAAATGGCTATTTCTTATTTAAGAGTGGCTGAGTTATAATCAAAATTATATATAAACGGTACGTTTTGCGTGCCGTTTTTTAACATTGTAGATGCAGTAATGAGTGAATTAGAAGATAAATACGCAGACATAAGACCTTACAACGACGATGAAGTTGCGGCTTCGCTAGCACGCTTAATTAACGATAATGCGTTTATAGATGTAATAGCAAAGTACAACTTACCGCGCTTTATATCGGCTATGCCTTTTATAGCTCGCGCAGTGGTGAGAAGCCAGCTACGAAAAAAATGGGGTAAATTTACAAGCGTTGAAGATGTACAAAATGAAGTGGCTGAGTATTTAGATAAACTTATAAAACGCACTACCTCAAAAGTTACCTTTTCGGGATTAGATAAACTTGATCCACAGCAGGCGTATTTATTTATATCTAACCACCGCGACATAGTACTAGACCCCGCACTTGTTAATTGGGGGTTGTATCAACATAAAATGAAGACGGTGCGTATAGCAATTGGTGATAATTTATTGCAAATACCCTATATAACCGAGCTGATGCGTTTAAATAAAAGCTTTATCGTTAAGCGTTCAGCCAAAGCACCTAAAGAGATGCTTAAAGCACTTACGCAGTTGTCATCGTATATTTATGACTCGCTAACAGCAGGAAATTCTATTTGGATTGCGCAAAAAGAGGGGCGTGCAAAAGACGGTTTTGATCAAACAGATCCGGCGCTTTTAAAAATGCTGCAACTAAACGGACGAAAACAAAAGAAAGAGTTTGGCGAGTACATAAAAGAGTTAAAAATTGTCCCTGTGTCTATTTCTTACCAGTATGAGCCTTGTGCTATTTCTAAAGCCAAAGAGCTTTACCATAAGCAACAGCACGGTGAGTACGTTAAATCAGCAGGCGAAGACATAGCAAGTATTGTTGAGGGATTTAGCTCTGCTAAAGGGCACGTACACTTAGCTTTTGGAGAGCCGGTTGAAAGCGGCTGTGATGATGCTGATGAGTTGGCGCAAACAATTGATAAGCACATTGTTGAGTCTTTTTACTTACACCCAGGTAATTACATTGCCGGTGGTTGTAAGCAAGCAGTAATAGATGAGCCCGATACCGCCACCTTTGAGCAGCGTTTAGCCTTGGTGCCAGATGAGCTAAAGCCACTTGTTTTAGCCATGTATGCAAAGCCATTTCAACGCAAAGCTGAAATCACAAACAAAGCATGCGAGGAAAGCCATTAGGCAGCTCCCTTGGTGTAAAAAGCAGCGTAAACGCTGCTTTTTTTTTGTGCATAAATAACGCTATACTCATACTAAGCAATTAATCTACTTAGGGGGCGCAATGCAACAAATTGAAATATTTGATATTCCAAGCCCCTGTAAAAGTATTTGCCAAGTAAATAACCGAGGCTATTGCAAAGGCTGTTACCGAAGCCGAGATGAGCGCTTTAATTGGAATGCGTTAACCAATGCGCAAAAAAAGAAAGTACTTAGCTTGTGCCAGCAACGTTACAAGCGGTATTTACAAAAGCGCCAAGCAGCGCAATCACAAGGGACTTTAAATAAACAACAAGGCTTTGAATTTTAAACCTTGTTGTACTTGTTAGGGTTTTAAATTGTATTTTGCGCGCAATGCGCGGCTAGTGCCGTTATCGTGTAGTTTATTCAAAGTATTCAATAGTTTACTTACCAAAGCTGCGTGCTTTTTATGTACATAGTGATAGAGTGAAAACGTACTTAGCAGCTGGGTTTGCATACACGTCTCTGGCAGAGAAAAGTTATCGGCTTTAAGCACAAAGTCGAGCATAATTGCACCATCAACTTTATGCTGGGCTAGTAGGTTAAGTTGGGTTGTAATATTTTTTACCTCAATAATATTACCGCTAAACTTATGCTCGTTTAAATAATGGTGTTGCACCGGGTAACCTGACAAAACAGCAACATTGTCGAGTTTATCAAGCGTAGTAGGTTGGCAGTTTTTAAACAGTAAAAGCTTATAGTCAAACAGAGGGTAGTTAATTCTGATCAGGTTTTTATTGTTCGCTTCTATGCTTATATCGCGCCCAAGTTGCCCATCTAACACTCCGTTATTAGCCGCTAATAGCGCATTTTGGCGATTAAAATCAATTATGTGTACTTCATAATTAAGTTCTTTATAGGCCAACGTGAGTAAAGCGAGCGCATAGCTTGCTTGAGCTGAGTCGGCAGGGCGGTTAAATATAACGTTATTGTGATTGGCGAGTGCAATTTTACTAAAAAATAAAACGACTAATAAAAACAAAGCATTGAGCTGTATCTGCAAGGTTACTTCCGTTTAAAATGGGGATAGTGAAAATGAACGCAGCGAATAATAACAAAATAGTCTGGTTTTTGCCCATATTTGTTGCTTTTTAAACAGTAAATGGGTTCGAATATACGTATAATAAATGCGGATAACTAACCGTACTTAGGAGTGGTTGTGAGTTTTAATTTATGTGCTTTACCCCGAGAGCAAAAATATCAAATTCAATTAGATTACGAAGCCTCATTTTGGGCTTATCAAATTAAACGTAATAAAAAAACACGTGAGCAGGTGTATAACACGATTCATAGCCGTCCAGTGGCAGAGCAAACGTATTTAAAGCAACAGTTTGAGCAGTATTTGGCGTTAATGCTAAGCTAATATATGTACACAGTACAAAAGTTAGACACACTTAAGATTCCTTTAGTTAATAAGTTTTATGCACTGTATAGCGTCAGAGGACGTGCTAATAAGCAAGATCAGGTTTGGGTTGTTTACAACGAAATGCAGATAGTTGCAGCGTGCCGGATACAAAGTAAGCACGATTTTTTATTTTTATCGACCGTGTTTGTTAACCCGCAGCACCGTAAAAAAGGGCTGGCAAAGCAACTTTTAGGCGCCGCTATAAAACAGCAAACTAAACCGCTTTACACCTTTGCTTATAAAAATATTACAGCTTTATATACGAGTCTTGGTTTTAACCAGATATTAACATATACTCCTGGTTTAAAAGCACTTTTTGATATATACACGCATCGAAATATAGTTGCACTCGAATACCTATAACAAAAACAACGGATCAAGCCATGAGTAAAGGCGTTCATTGGATCATTAGTTGCTTTATAGCTTTAATCGCTATATTTAGTTGCCAAGTTGGCGCACAAGTTAAGCGTTTATCTCCTAGTGAAGGCCTCTCGCAAAGCTATGTGAACACGATGCTGCTTGATAATAACGGTTACCTATGGCTCTCAACTGAAGGGGGATTAAACCGCTATGATGGTTACCAAGTAGTTGCAATTAATGGCCCTAATGGCGAGCTTGAAGAAGCCATAATTGATTGTATTTACCAAGACCCCGCAGGCAATATTTGGATAGCATCGTTACTAGCCGGCTTATTTAAATACGACCCAAGTACCGATACCTACCAGCAATTTATTTCTCAGCCTACCAGCGAAAAACAAATTTTAAGCCAGTCGGTATTTAGTATGGCAGCGGTTGATGACAAAACTTTATGGATTGGACGTGGTCGCGACTTTGCTAAATTAGATATTGAAACAGGTAAAATAACCAGCTTATTTGAGCTACCTAAAGAATACGAAAATACCTTAGTAAGAGAGCTTTTTCATTACAATGGGTATATTTTTATCGGCACTAGCCATGGTGCGTTTGTGTTTGATATTGCCTCTGAGCAAATTAGAGAGCTGCAACATTTAAAAAGCAAAGCTGAGCATATTTATCAAAACAACGTTAAATCGTTTTCGGTAATTGAAAATAATCAGTTGTTAGTCGGCACTGTAAAGGGCTTGTATCAGGTTGATATTAGCGACTTGCCTGGCATGTTTGAGCGCCCCGACTTGGCGTTTAAAAACCAAGCTGTTATTGCCGATTTAAATGTGTGGCGCATCATCAACGAAGGTGAAAAGCTAGATCTGGCGACTAATAAGGGGCTTTTTGAGTTTGACTTAAATACTAAAGAGTTAGTAAAAAACACCCGTATTACGCAAAGTAAATACAGTTTATCTGACACCAGTATGATAGACATGGTGAAAGATAAATCGGGCGGGTATTGGCTCGCAACTAAAACCGATGGTGCATTTTATCTGTCGAATAATACCTATCACTTTAGCAACATAGATGGCAGTAAACTGGGCGGCGATGGCCTTTCTCATCCTTCTGTTTGGGGTATTACAGAGTATGGTAACAGCCTATGGCTAGCAACACACAATGGCTTAACTGAAATTGATTTAGCCACTAACACCAGCCAAGTTTACTTAAAAGACTATAAAGTCGACTTACTCACTACCGAATTTAGCGTTTACGAAATTATTCCTTACAAACAAAAGCTTTGGTTACATACAAACCGAGGCTTGTTTGAGTTTAACCCCATAACACACCAAATTAATGAACCAACAATAACAAACCCCAATAATAGAGCCTTCATAGAAGGCTGGGTTCATGGCGTAACCTTAATGCCTAATGGTGACTTATATTATGTGCACTCAGATCACGGTATGTTTGTATATAATATTGATGCTCAGCAGCTCACCCGATTAGAAGGTGCTTTTAGCACAATAGAGCCATTTTTGGCGCATGGCTTTTCGCCAGCATTGGCAACTAAGCCTAATATGCCGCTGTTTTTTAACGCGGGTATTTTATACCAAGTAAACCCAACCACATTGGCATTAAACAGCATTTACAAAGTGCCAAAGCAGCACGATAACGTGGCTATTAATGTGCTTTCTTACGTGGTAGATAACAACAATATTTTATGGATATCGCTCTCTAATTTTGGGTTGATAGGCCTTGATGCAGCCAGTTACAAGTTAGTACACACCATTGATTTAGAAAAAAATAAGCTAGGTACCTTACTTTACAACATGGTGCTGGATGATGATGGCATGATTTGGATGAGTAGCCATAAAGGTATATGGCGGCTAAACCCAGAAACACTTCATTTTCAGCAGTTTACTACATCTGAGGGGCTACTTTCGGCTGAATTTAACAGCAGTGCCATGGCCCACTTACGTGATGGCCGAATTGCCTATGGCAGCTTAAAGGGCGTTACATATTTTCACCCAATGGAAAATCAAAATTATCATTCATTAATTGACCATGTAAATATAACCCGGGTTGATTTAATGTCGCGCGACTTATCCATCGATTTAAAACAGCCGTTAAATGAAATCGTGCTCAATCATGATGATATAGGTTTAGAGGTCGCATTTTCGGCGATGGCGTTTAGCTATCAAGAGCGCATAATTTATGAGTACCAGCTTGATAACGGCCAAAAAACCTATACCCGTAATAATAATCGGGTGTTATTCCCTAAGTTAAACCCAGGTAATTATCAGCTCAAAGTATGGGCTAAAGATCCGTTAACCGGCAAGTACACACCGCCTGCAGTGCTAAAAATTCGGGTTAAGTATCCACTGTGGCGAGCGCCTTACTTTATGGTGCTTTATGGCGTTTTGTTTATCGCATTTATTGCTTTTTGGGTAATGCGCCGCAACAAAATTCAGCGCATATTACTGGCCGCAAATAAAGAAAGTAAAGACAGTGAAGCGCGATTAAAACTAGCCTTAGAGGGTAGTGAGTCGGGTATGTGGGATTGGCAGTCTACATCGAGTAGTATTTACCAACCGCGCCTATGTAATGAGCTTGGGTATGATCAAGAAAGTGTGAGTTTAGATGATTACCTAGCTAAAATTCACCCGCAAGATAAAGCGCTTTTCAGATTAGAATGGTTAGAGTTTTTATCAACCGATAAAGGCTACTTTAATTGTACGTATCGTTTACGCCATGCCAAAGGCTATTGGCGTTGGTATAAAGACTTTGGCAAAGTGGTGGAATGGAGCGGACAACTTCCTAAAAAAGTAGCGGGTACTTACACCAATATGACCCGCGAAATGGTGTTTGAAGAACATGCTCGTTTATTTACCGCTGCGTTTGAGCAAACCCGCGATTGGGTATTTATTCTTGATAAAAACTTTACGGTTCGCGCCTCTAACAAATCGTTGCAAACGGCCTTTAACTTTCCTAGTGAACCACGCTCCAGCCGCGCCCTTAATTTAGGCATATCGCGAAGTAATCGCTTTGATTATTTACGGATAATGCAAAAGCTGAATGTGGGTGAGCATTTTTCCTGTGAAGACTTAGTCACCTTAGCCAGTGGTGAGCAGCGCCATGTGTTAGTAAAAATAAGCGCAGTGGCCGACACTGAGCAGCGCTTAAGCAGTTACGTTATTATTTTAACCGACATTCATGCGCAAAAATTGGCTGAAAATGAGCTTCATATTTTAGCCAACTATGACTCATTAACTGGCTTGCCTAACCGTATGCTGTTTAACGATAGAGTTGAGCATGCTATTGAACAAGCACAAAATCATCAATGTAAAGTGGCCCTGCTGCATTTAAATATTAAGCGTTTTAAATACTTTAACGACTCATTTGGCCGAGAAGTGTCTGATGAACTAATAAAGCAAGTGGCTAAACGTATTAAACGCTCTTTGCGGCCCTCGGCAAGTGTTGCGCGCTTTGGTGGCGATGAATTTGTGGTGCTGGTTGAAGATGTACAACAAATTGAAGAAGTTTTACTTATTTGCTCTAAATTAATAGATTCTGTAAGCCAAAACATGGAATTTAATGGCCAGGTGATAAACGTTAATGTAAGCATTGGCGTAGCAATAGCACCTGATGACGCCGCAGATCATGCTGCGTTGTTAAAAGCTGCCAGTATAGCCTTGTACCATGCAAAAGAGTCCCTCGAAAGCAGTTATAAGTTTTATAAGCAGGAGATGAACCAGCATGTACAAAAAGCTTTGCATTTAGAGTCTTTGTTAACTAAGGCGTATCAAGAGCAAGAATTTTGCAATTACTACCAACCTATAGTGAATGCGCACACTCAACAAACTGAAGGTTTTGAAGTGTTGTTGCGCTGGCCAGAAAACACGTTAGTGCCTACACAAGAGTTTTCTTTAGCGGCTGAGAGCATAGGGTTAATTACAAAAATTATGCTACAAACCCTTGCCCGAGCGTTGCAAGAGCTTAAACAATGGCGCGAGATTTCGCCTCAGCTGTACTTGTCGATAAACCTCTCTGCACTTGATTTTGAATACGAAGAGCTTGTAACCGACATACATAAAGCGCTGAGCCACGCTAATGTGCCCTCAGAAGCCATCGTGTTTGAAATCACCGAGTCTATTTTAATGCGCGACTCTAAACATGCGCTGCACAGTATGGAAATGCTGAAAAAGCTTGGCTGTAAACTGTACATGGATGACTTTGGAACAGGCTATGCTTCGTTAACGTATTTAAAGCGCTTCCCTATCGATGTACTAAAAATAGATAGAAGCTTTGTGCAAGATATTGGCGTGGACACGGATGATGAAGCCATTATTCAATCAACGCTTACCTTAGCTCATAGCTTAGGTAAAGAGTGTGTGGCTGAGGGCATTGAAAACAAACAACAGTTGCAGTTTTTAAAGCAGCTAGGGTGTAAGCATTTTCAGGGGTATTTATTTAGTAAGCCAGTACCTATAGAAGCTGTGCCCACACTGATCAAACAAGATTGGGCCGCCTTATTTAACACTCAATAATATGACTATGGGCGCTTTCCACAGTGGCGGCAAAATAAATGGCTGTTGCGTTGATTAAGCTGCGTTTTAATTGCTTTATTGGCCTCAAGCACACTTAAACCTAGTTTGTAGCGCAGCTCCTCTAAGTGCAAACGCTGTGAGTCATCTAAATAGCCGTCATGGATTTGCTCGTGTACGGCATCTTCAAAAAATTGCCGGCGTTTACGTATTTGCTCCGAAAAACTGGAAGCAAGCAAGCCTGTTGGAATAGCCACCATTCCCATGCTCACTAAAGTGACTACGCCACCAAATAGTTTACCAAGGGGTGTAAGCGGTACAACATCACCATAACCGACCGTTGTTAGGGTCGCCATTGCCCACCACATAGCTGCAGGAATAGAGCCAAACTTATCTGGCTGAACATCGTGCTCTATTAAATAAATACCGCAGGAGGCAAGTATTAGCAGTACCGACATAATAAAAAATGCGGCTAATAACGAACTCGCTTCGTCTTTAAATGCTTGTAATAACAACTGCATTGCACGTGAGTAACGAGTGAGTTTAAATACTCTTAGTAGCCTTAATACACGTAAAAAACGCAAATCCAGCGGAAACACAAACATTAGCAAGCTGGGCAAAATGGCTATTAAATCAATGAGAGCCAAAGGTGATAAAAAATAATGTAGGCGGCGCTTTGCATTTGAGCCTTTTATAGCTGCGTATTTACTTTTATCGACACAGGCCCAGAGCCTAGCAAGATATTCAAGGCTAAAAATAGCCACCGAGATCACTTCTAATAGTAAAAACTGCGTGTAGTAGCGTTCATTAATGCTTGGGACCGACTCTAATACAATGGCAATCACATTGATCATGATTAAACTAATAAGCGCTATATCAAGCCTATGCCCCGCTTTGCGATAATCGCCGGTACCTTCAAAAAGGCGTGCCATTTTTTGCCTAAGGGTTATATTCATTATTTTAAATTTAGCACCATATTTATGCTGCCTTCTTCAAAATCACGGCTAATGGTAAAGCCTAACTTACGGGCAAGCTCTATCATGCCAGTGTTCTCGGGCAGAGTTATACCTTCAACTACTTCTACGCCTTGGCGTTTACAATGGTTTATGGCTGCGCTCATTAGTATGGTGCCAAGTCCTAAACCTTGATAGTCAGAGCGAACAACGGTGGCAAATTCAGCATGTAAATTATCGGGGTCCATAATTACACGTGCCACGCCTAACGTACGGCTTTTACCTTCAAAGCGCTGACATACAATAAAAGCCATTTCTCGGTCGTAATCTATTTGCGTCATTTTTGCGAGTTGATCGTGGTTAAACTGAGGCAGCTCACCAAAAAAGCGTTTGTAGCGATCTTCTTTATTGAGTGATTGATCAAACTCTTGGTGGGCTTTTTCATCTTCTGGACGAATAGGCCTTAATGTAGCACGCGTATTATTTTTAAGGGTTACTTCTTCTACAAGGTCTATAGGGTAAGGGCGTATACATAAACGTTTACGATCGCTGCGAGCCTGATAACGATTAACACTAATGGTGGCATCAAGTACTAAAAACTGCCCATTGCTGGCTAAAATAGGATTAAGCTCCATGGCACTTATATCGGGTTGATCGACAACAAGTTGAGATATACGTGTAAGCAGGGCGCACAAGCGATATTTATCGACTTTTTCTGGCAAAATACGATCTTTTAATACGCCTTTATCGTTTGCTGCAGCAATAAGGTATTTAGCTAAGTTCATATTAAGTGGCGGCAAAGCAACGGCTGCTTGGGCATACTCTAACCCATTCCCTGCTTCTCCAAGTAATATCACAGGGCCAAAATTAGGCTCGGTTTTAATGGCTATTCTAAGCTCATTAGCGCCGGCGCGCGGCGCCATTTTTTGCAGCGAAAACCCTTCAATCACCGCATCTGGATAGGTGTTTTTAATACGGATCAGCATTGCAAATGCGGTTTGCTCAACCTCGTTTGCATCGTTTAAGTTAAGTACCACCCCCCCCACTTCTGATTTTGAGGCAATACTTGGGCTAATCAGCTTTAACGCTACCGGAAAGCCAAGTTCAATTGCCTGCTCACGCGCCTCTGTAGGTGTGTAGGCTACTTCTGTTTGAATACACTCAATATCATAATGACTTAGAATTTGGCTTGCTTGATGAGTGGGTAGGTAGCTTTGCTCTTCTTCTAAAAATTCGTTAATTAGTGTGGTGGCAGCTGATTTATTTATTTTTGCATCATCAGTGTTTGATTCGGGGGTTTGTGTTAAATGCTTTTGATTACGACGATAGCTGACCAAATGCATAAATGCACCAACGGCTCCCTCGGGAGTACGATAGGTTGGAATAGTATGGTTAGTGCAAACACGTCTAGCTGCATAAGCCGCATCTTCCCCCATAAAGTTGGTCATTACATAGGGGCGCGCCATTTTTGGTATTTTTTGCAAGGTTTGCACTATCATATCGGCGTATTCTTCGCTTGGTGCAAGTGCCGAAGGGGTATGAATAATAAGTAAGTTTTTAACTTCCTCGGCGCGTAGTAAAATCTCCAACGCTTGTTTGTAGCGCGCAGGGGCAGAGTCGCCAAAAATATCAACAGGGTTAGATGTAGTATCTGACTGTGGGATAACTTTATTTAGTGCTGATCGCGTCTGCTCGCTGAGCTCGGCAAGCTTGCCCGAATTTAAAATAAGCTCATCGACCGCCATAACTCCTGGGCCACCGCCATTGGTTAAAATGGTTAACTGCTCAACTTTTAATAATTTAGGGTGGATAGCGAGCGTTTGCGTGGCCGCAAAAAGTTCGCGCAAATCACTCACACGCAGCATACCAGCGCGCTGAAAAAGCGCATCGTACACGGCATCTGAGCTTTGTTTGCCACCGGTATGAATTTCTGCGGCTAATGCGCCTGCACCGGTTTTGCCCGTTTTAATGGCAATAACGGGCTTACTAAATGCCGCTGCCCGTGCTGCGGATATAAACCCGCGAATATCTTCAATATTATCGATGTAGAGCAAAATGGCTTTGGTTTTAGCATCACGGCCTAAAAAATCGAGCAGCTCGTCAAAATCAATATCTAGACAATCGCCGACCGAAACAAAATACGAAAAGCCGATTTCTTTATTTTTAGCCCAATCTAAAATAGTGGAACACACCGCTGCGGACTGCGATATGAATGCCAATTTTCCTGGTGCAGCCACTGTGTGAGAAAAGCTGGCATTTAAGCCAATATGCGGAATAAGCAATCCTAAACAATTAGGCCCAAGCAAAGTAACGTGATGTGTATTTGCAGCGCGTTTTAACGCCGCTTTTTGGCTTAATGAGAGCCCATCAGCAATTACAATGGCACTTTTACAGCCAAGTTGGCCTAGCTGCTCGATAATGCTCAATAAAGTTTTTTTATTAGTACAAATAACGGCTAAGTCGGGCACTTTGGGCAGCGCGGCAATATCTGGATAGGCAAGTACACCGTGCACTGCACTGTGGGTAGGGGTGACGGGCATAATAGGCCCTTTAAACCCACCTTGTAATAAATTGCGCATAACCACAAACCCCGCGCGTGTGGGGGTATTCGAGGCGCCAATAACGGCTACCGAGGCCGGATTAAAAAATTGGCTAATGCGCTTTAAGCTCATGGCATATCCTTGGCTGATTATATTTTGCGTTATTTATAGTCTCAATGTACCCTGTTTGCTGTGTTATTTCGAGCGCATAGATGCTTATTATTGATATCAATCAAGGAGTTTTTTGTGAATAAAACACCCGGTTTTTACACCGTTATAGCCGCAATTTGCCTAAGTATAAGCTTAATTGTATTAGGCTTTATTATTAAAAGTGCTGCAGTAGATGTAAAAAGCATGGAACGTAGTGTGCAGGTGAAAGGCTTAGCAGAGCGTGAAGTAAATGCTGATACGGTTATTTGGCCGTTGCAATACAGTGATGCAGACAACAACTTAGAAAAACTGGTTAGTCGAGTTGAGAAAAAAAATGATGCTGTTATTGCCTTTTTAAAGCTACATGGCTTTGATGATGACGAAATAAGCACCGGCAGCCAGTCGATTATTGATAAGCAAGCCCGTGAATATGGTAATGATAATCAAAAATTTAGGTATTTAGTACGCGCTAATATCATTGTGTATTCGAACGCGCCTGACAAAGTACAAAACGCATTAAGCAAAGTAAGCCAACTCGCTAAGCAAGGGATTGCAATAGTACAGGATAGTTACGAAACCAAAGTTGAATATTTATTTACGGGCCTGAACGATATAAAACCAGCAATGGTGCAAGAGGCAACAGAAAAAGCCCGAGAAGTGGCCAATAAATTTGCTAAGGACTCTAACTCAACGCTTGGTAAAATAAAATCGGCTCGCCAAGGGCAATTTAGTATTAGCAATCGCGATTCTAATACCCCGCATATTAAAAAGGTGAGGGTAGTCACCAGTGTTGAATATTATTTAAGTGACTAAATCGATCTCACTAAATGGGCAATGTGTGCTGTTGAACGTTGTAGGTAAGCGGCACTAAGTAAAATATCGGTTTCGTTAATATTTGCGCCTTTTAACGTATTTACCAACTGTTGTTTGGCGGTTGGGTTTTGTTTTTGCTCTATTTCCATAAGCGCTAGCAGCGCTGAAAATTCGTGCTTAACAGGTGTTGTGGGCTTTTTGGCATAGGCAATGTAACAAGCAACAGGGGTAAGGCCGCGAGCATTGGTTTGTACAAGGGCTTTTGCTAGCTCATCGTTAGACTCGAATAACATTAATGAGCGCACGTAGTTAAAAGGCAGCTTTTGAGCATGGGCGTGTTTAAATACACTGTGCAGCACATTATTGCCTTGCATATCTTGTGCTAAAAACCCTTTATTCGCTTTTAATGCGGGCGTAAAAAATGTTAATGAGTCCGTTGTTGTTAATTGGTTTATAAATGGCGCAGGTGGAGGGTTAGTTGTTAATATCCGTGTTGCCACATTTTGCATAAAGTCGTATTTAATACTCATGCGCTCTGCACTTTGAAATAAATGATTAAGCTGCAATGTTTGCTGAGCAGGGCTTAACTGTTTAAAGTCGTTATCAAGCTCGTCTAGCTGATGCTTTGCAATGCGCGCATTAAGTAACTGTATGCTTAAATCCATTCTTAACTCTACCTTTGAGCGTTTTTATTACTATAAAACAAAAAAGGCCGCATCAGCGACCTTTTTCTATTTATAACCAAGCATTAAGCTTTTTTACTTGCTACCCACTCGTTTACAAAGTTCTCTAGTACGTTAAGTGGTACAGGGCCGTTTTTAAGTATAACGTCGTGGAATTGACGAATATCAAATTTGTCGCCAAGTTGCTTTTTAGCATCTTCACGCAGCTCTAGTATCTTAAGCATACCCACTTTATAAGCTGTCGCTTGCGATGGCATTACAATGTGACGCTCAACCATTTTAACACCGTCAGATGTTGCGTTAGGCGTATTATTTACGTAGTAATCAATACCCTCTTGGCGAGTCCATTTCATTGCATGAATACCCGTATCAACAACTAAGCGACACGCACGCCATAATTCCATAGAAAGGCGACCAAAGTCTGAGTAAGGGTCTGAATACAGGCCCATTTCTTTAGGAATGTACTCTGAGTATAAGCCCCAACCTTCAATGTATGCTGTGTAGCCACCAAACTTACGGAACTTAGGTACACCTTCAAGCTCTTGAGAGATAGCAATTTGCATATGATGACCCGGAATACCCTCATGGTACGCTAATGCTTCCATTTGGTACGTTGGCATTGCTTCCATGTCGTAAAGGTTTGCGTAGTAAATACCAGGGCGTGAGCCATCTGGCGCAGGTTGTTGGTAAAATGCTTTACCTGCTGCTTTTTCGCGGAATGCTTCAACGGCTTTAACTTTAAGATCAGCCTTTGGCTTAACAATAAATAGCTCATCTAGGCGAGTTTTCATGGTATTGATCAGGCCAGTGGCTTCATCTAAATAACGCTGCTTACCTTGCTCGTCATTGGCATAATAAAATTGTTTATCCGTTTTCATAAACTGCATAAACGCTTTTAAATCACCTTTAAAGCCTACTTTGTCTTTAATTTCACGCATTTCATCATGAATGCGTTTTACTTCAGCAAGGCCAATGGCATGAATTTCTTTAGCGGTTAAGTCAGTTGTTGTGGTGCGCTTAAGTGCGTTATTGTAAAACGTTTCGCCGTCAGGCAGTTTCCATGCACCATCGCGGTTGTCAGCACGTTTTTCAAGCTGTGCTAAGTAATTAATTAACTTAGAGTAAGAAGGCTTAACTGCTGATTTTAATGCATCAGTTGCATCGCCAATTAAGGCGTCTTTTTCATCTTGGCTAATTTCAAGGGCGCTTACTTTACGTTTAAAGTCGGCTAATAGCGTTGAGTCTTCACCTTTTTCAAATGGCGCGCCATGAATGATGTTTTTGCTCGAATCAATTACATGTGGGAACACAAATTTAGGCGCAATAATCCCCTTATCTGCACGGGTTTCTAAATCAGTAATTAGCTGGTCAAATACTGTAGGTACACCGTTTAAACGTGCAATATAGTCTTTTGCTTCTTTAACGTTACTAATTGAGTGCTGGTTAATTAAAAATGCAGGTACCATAGAGTGTGTACCAAACATTTGGTTAACTGGGTAATTATGGTAACGCCATTTAAAATCAGCAATTGAGCTTTCTAAATCTTGTTTTTTTAAGTCGTAGCTTACTTTTGTTGCATCATCGAGTAGGTCGCGATTGATAGCATTTAGAGTGACTAAATCTTCTTTAGCTTGTGCTAAGTCTTTTAGTTTTTGTTCTTCGCTGCCATCATCCCATTTATCGTAATCTTTTTTAATACCCATGTAAGTTTGGTAAACCGGGCTGTTCATTACATCGCGGTTAAAGGTATCTTCAAAAAACGCATTAGCTTTGTCGATTTCGCTTTGCACAGGTTGCGCTTGAACTGCAGGCGCTGGGGTTGTTTGTTGTGGTGCCTGCTGGCAGCCGGCTAAAATAGCAACGCTCACGGCCGCTGCAATAAAGGTAAGTTTACGCATTGTTTTCCCTTTTGTTGTTAGAAACCCATTAGGGTGTATTATATTTATTTGCTTGTATTTTATGTTTATCGCGCGTGGTTAAAACCACTACACGAACAATTCTAGCAGGTCATTTAAAAAACGATGCCCTTTAAGGCTTACTTGCCAGTGGCCGTTTTCTTGTATTAATAATCCTGCGTCTATCGCTTTTGTTAAAGCCGCTTGCTGGCTTTGTAGCGGCTGACTAGTCAGCGCACTGAAATCTTTGATTGGGCAAGGCTCTACTAAGCGAAAACGATTCATAAAAAATTCAAAGGCTAAATCTTCTTGCTCTACTTGCCAGCTTTTATACAAGTACGGCTTAAGCATATCCATGTAACCACGCGGATGCTTAATTTTTTCAGTACGAGTAATAATGCCTGTTTTTGCATCAGTAACCTTACCATGAGCGCCACAGCCAATACCGAGATAATCGCCAAAACGCCAATAATTCAAGTTATGTTGGCATTGAAAGCCTGGCTTTGCATAGCCAGATATTTCGTATTGTAAGTAACCGGCTTGGGCAAGCAGCGCTTGGCCTTGTTCTTGAATATCCCATAGGGTTTCATCTTGTGGCAAAGTTGGTGGTTTTGAAGCAAACTGTGTATTTGGCTCAATAGTGAGCTGATACCAAGATATATGTGGCGGGTTTAAAGCTATTATTTTTTTTAAATCGCTCAGGGCATCGTCAAGGCTTTGCCCAGGTAAGCCATGCATTAAATCTAGATTAAAACTGTTTAGCCCGGCTTGCTTAGCTTGCTCTGCAGCGTAGTGCGCTTCATCGGCGCCATGAATACGGCCAAGCGCTTTTAACTTGTCGTTTTGCATGCTTTGCACGCCAATAGAAATACGGTTAATACCTGCTTTTACATACTCTTTAAAACGTCCGGTTTCTACGGTTCCAGGGTTTGCCTCAAGGGTTATTTCGCAGTTATCACTAAGGCCAATTAGGTTATTAACTTCATTTAATAAGCGGGTATAAGCATCACCCGTTAATAAGCTTGGTGTACCGCCGCCAATAAAAATGCTGTGAATTTTACGCCCTTGCACCAAGTGCAAATCGGCTTTTAAGTCGTCAATTAAATGCTGAACATATTCAGCTTCAGGAATGTCGCCTTTTTGCCCATGGCTATTAAAATCGCAATAGGGGCATTTTTGCACGCACCAAGGTACGTGCACATATAAGCTCAGTGGTGGAAGGTTCACAGGCCGCCTTTGCTTTGTAGCTCTAGTAGTAATTTTTTAAGTGCTTGGCCGCGATGGCTCACTGCATTTTTTTGCTCTTTGGTGAGCTCGGCGCTGGTACAGTTTTGCTCAGCAACAAAAAATACCGGATCGTAACCAAAGCCACCTTCGCCATTTTGGGTTTGTGTAATTTCTCCCTCCCAACTTGCGCTGCAAATAAGCGGGGTAGGGTCATCGGCGTGGCGCATTAATACTAATACACACCAAAAACGCGCTTTACGGTTAGGGTTGTTACCTAAATCATTAAGCAGCTTATCTATATTGTCTTGATCGCTTGCGTTTTCACCGGCAAACCGTGCAGAGTACACCCCTGGTGCGCCATTTAAGCCATCTACTTCTAAACCTGAGTCATCTGCAATAGCTGGCATGCCGGTAATTTTGGCTGCATGGCGGGCTTTAATTATCGCATTTTCTACAAAGGTGGTGCCGGTTTCGGCTACTTCGCCTACGTTAAAATCGCTTTGCGGAACGACGTTTATGCTCAATGGGCTGAGCATATTGGCCAGCTCGTTAACTTTACCTGGATTGCCTGTGGCAAGCACTAATGTTTTAGTCATGTTTTTAATCTACGTAAAATTTTTGCTGAAATTGTAATTTTTGAAATTGATTACTTTGCTGTATTTCAATTTCAAAACGTAAAATCTCTTCGTTGGTATAGTTTACTTGTGCAAGGTAGTAAATTGAGTCACCTTCTTTTACTTCTTTAAAAGTAAGGGTTTGTTTATTACCAAGTAGATTTTTTGCTATGCCGCTTAGTTTTACAGTTTGCGCGGTTTTATCGCTGTTATTTTTTAGTACTGAAATATTAACAATGCCTTTATAGCCACTACGCTCCAGGCCATAGGTTTTTGCTATTTGTGGCTGAATAAAAGTAGATGGAAAAGCAATATAATGCACTTGCCAAGGGCCCAGCTCTTTGTACTGTGCGCCTTGCATGTCTTCACTGTGGGCGTTAAAGGCAAAGGCTAAAAAACTAATAAAGCAAAATTTAATTAAACGGTTCATTGTGGTGTCCTATATAAAAAAGAGGCCAAAGGGCCTCTTTTGCTTATAACAAAAATTTAGGCTAAAAAGTCCATTAGCAGCATTTGTAAAAATTGAATACCGATAATTAGTACAAGCACCGATAAATCTAAGCCACCCATTGGTGGAATAATTTTACGAAGTGGCTTGAGCATTGGCTCAGTAAGCTGATGGAAAACCGCTTCTATTGGGTTATAACCTTGACTTACCCAGCTTAAAATAGCGCGAATAATCAATACCCAAAATACAAGGTTTAAGCCTTCTTTAAGTACGGTAATAAGTGCTTGTATAAACACAGGTTGCGCAGCCCATGCGCCGTATATTACCAGCATTAAAGTACTAATTTTGGCAACGGCTACAATAAATGCCAGCAATAGCGAGGCTAAATCAAGCCCTCCTAGGCCAGGTATAATTTTACGCAATGGGTTAACTGCAAACGACGTTGCTTTAACCACAAATTGGCTCATTGGGTTGTAAAAGTCGGCTTTTGCCCACTGCAGCCAAAAACGCAGTAGTACCACCATTAAAAACAAATCAAACAGGGTACTGATCAAAAATTGCATGGCATTCATAGTGTAACCTTCAATAAAAAGTAGTTTTAAAGTTCTTTTTCCATTTGCATCGCACGCGCAATACACGCATCCATTGCATCGCTAACTGTTTGCACTAGGCCTTCGCCTTTTAAATGTTCAACTGCGGCATGTGTAGTACCGCCTTTAGAGGTTACATTAGCGCGTAATTGCGAAATGCTTATCTCTGGTTGGCTAAGGGCCATTTCGGCTGCACCCAGCGCAGTTTGCTGTACTAAGCGACGCGCATCTTCATCGTTAAAGCCAAGTGCTTTCGCTTTTTCTTCAATTGCTTCCATAAATAAGAAAAAGTAAGCTGGCGATGAGCCGGTTACTGCAATGACATCGTTAATTTGCGACTCTTGCTCAACCCAAACAACAATACCAGTGCACTCAAACACTTGTTGTACAAAGTCGTGCTCCTCGGCTGTTTCATCTGCGCCAAATAAACCCGATACACCACGGCCAAGTAGTGATGGCGTGTTTGGCATACAACGTACCATTTTAACGTTTTGGCCAAGCATTTCGCGTAAACGTTTAACGGTTAAGCCAGCCGCTACCGAGATAAACAGTTTATCACTAAAGTCGATACCCGATTCCTGAAACGATTTACATAAATCGCCCATCATTTGTGGTTTAACAGACAATACAATGACATCAGCATCGCGTAAGGCTTCGTTATTGTCGCTGGTGGTTTTCACCTTGAAATCGTCTGCTACCTTGGCAAGCTTTTCTTGGTTGCGGTTTGTCGCAATAATGTTGTTTGCATTAAAACCGTTTTTTACCATGCCACCAATAATGGCGTAGCTCATGTTACCTGTGCCTATAAATGCGATTGTTTTATCTGACATATGTCTGTTATCACCTTTTAAGTTCGAGTTCCAAAAATATCTGTGCCGATCCTCACCATGGTTGAACCTGCGCTAATAGCAGCTTCAACATCATTGCTCATCCCCATCGACAACGTATCTATATGAGGATATTGGGCCTTTAGTTTATCAAAGCAAGTTTGTAATTGCTCAAAAGATTGACTTTGCTCACTCAGGTCGTCGCTTTTAGCAGGAATAGCCATTAAACCACGCAAAGTGAGTTGCTCACATTGGTCAATAAACTCAGCTAGCTCGGGTATTTGCTCAATGCTACAGCCCGACTTAGCCTCCTCGGCGCTTATATTTACCTGAATAAGCACGTTTAAAGGGGGTTTATCAGCGGGGCGCTGAGTGTTTAAACGCTTAGCTATTTTTACTCTATCTACGCTTTGTACCCAGTCAAAATTAGCGGCAACAAGGGCGCTTTTATTTGATTGAATTGGGCCAATGAAATGCCAAATGATATCGCTAAATGTGTTTAGTTGAGCTATTTTATCTACAGCCTCTTGAACATATGACTCACCAAATTGGCGTTGGCCATGCTCGTAAGCGGCAATAATGTCGTCGCTAGGCTTTGTTTTAGATACCGCCAGTAGTGTAATTTCGTTACTACTACGCTTGGCATTATTTGCCGCGCTGGCAATTCTAGCGTAGGCGGATGTGAGTCGTTCTGCTATTGTAACCATATATTTATCAGTTAGTTGTGGAGTCATAAATGGATATTACCGAATTATTAGCGTTTAGTGTGCAACACAAAGCATCTGATTTACACTTATCGTCAGGTGTTTCACCTATGATACGCGTAGATGGTGATGTTCGCCGCATTAATATACCTGCACTTGCAGACAAAGACGTAAACAGCCTTGTTTACGACATTATGAACGATAATCAGCGCAAGGACTACGAACAAAACCTAGAAGTGGATTTTTCGTTTGAAGTGCCTAACCTTGCGCGTTTTCGTGTTAACGCATTTAACTCAAACCGCGGCCCTGCAGCGGTGTTTCGTACCATCCCAAGCGATGTACTGACGCTTGAGGATTTAGGTGCGCCAGATATTTTTAAAACAATATCCGATAACCCGCGTGGTTTAGTATTGGTTACCGGCCCAACGGGTTCAGGTAAATCAACAACACTTGCGGCTATGGTCGATTATATAAATCAAACAAAACATCACCATATCCTCACCATTGAAGATCCTATCGAATTTGTTCACGATAATAAACTCAGCCTTATTAACCAACGTGAAGTGCACCGAGATACGCACAGCTTTTCTAATGCATTGCGCAGCGCGCTGCGTGAAGACCCCGATGTAATACTTGTCGGTGAGCTACGTGACTTAGAAACCATTCGCCTTGCGATGACCGCCGCTGAAACCGGTCACTTAGTGTTTGGTACGCTACACACCACCTCGGCACCAAAAACCATTGACCGTATTATTGATGTATTCCCAGGTGAAGAAAAAGATATGGTGCGCTCAATGCTTTCTGAGTCGTTACGTGCCGTTATTTCGCAAACACTGCTTAAAAAAATTGGCGGTGGACGAGTGGCCGCGCACGAAATTATGATTGGTGTGCCGGCGATTCGTAACTTAATACGTGAAGATAAAATTGCACAAATGTATTCGTCTATTCAAACGGGTGCATCACACGGTATGCAAACCATGGATCAATGTTTAAACAATTTAGTTAATCACGGCATTGTGACAACCGCAGCCGCAAAAGAAAAAGCCCAAGATAAAACCCAGTTTGGTGGCTAAGGACATATTATGAATTTATCTTTAAATCACTTTTTGCAAATAATGATTGAGAAAAAAGGCTCGGATTTATTTGTTTCTAGCCAATTGCCAGTCAGCGCAAAAATTAATGGTGAGCTTATCGCTCTTAGCGACGATAAGCTAACTGATGAGCAATCGCTTGCGCTTGTCGAGTCAGCGATGAGCGATAAACAAAAAAACGAATTTCATACCACTAAAGAGTGTAACTTTGCGATAGCCACAGACGAAGGGCGTTTTCGTATATCGGCTTTTTGGCAGCGTGATAGAGCGGGTATGGTTATTCGCCGTATTGTAACGCAAATACCTGATGTAAGTGATTTAGGCCTGCCCTCAACACTTACCGATGTAATTATGGCTAAGCGCGGGTTAGTGCTGTTTGTGGGGGGAACTGGCACAGGTAAATCAACCTCATTGGCTGCTTTAATTGGCTACAGAAACCGCAACCAACGCGGCCATATACTCACTATTGAAGACCCAATTGAGTTTGTACACGAGCACCGTAAAAGTATTATTACTCAGCGCGAAGTAGGGCTTGATACCGACAGCTTTGAATCGGCACTAAAAAGCTCTTTACGCCAAGCTCCCGATGTTATTTTAATTGGTGAAATACGCTCACAAGAGACCATGGAATACGCACTGAGCTTTGCCGAGACGGGCCACTTATGTGTGGCTACACTGCATGCTAATAATGCCAACCAAGCCATTGACCGTATTATGCACTTAGTCCCTAAAGAAAAGCACGACAAGCTCAAGTACGACTTAGCGCTAAATTTACGCGCCATTGTTGCTCAGCAGCTTATTCCAACGTCTGATGGGGAAGGGCGAGTTGCCGCGATTGAAATATTATTAAACTCACCCATGGTGGCAGAGCTAATTAAAAATGGGGATATTGGTGGCATTAAAGAGGCTATGTCTAAGTCTAAAGAAATGGGTATGCAAACCTTTGACCAAGCCTTATTTGAGCTATATAAACAGCAACGTATTAATTACGCCGATGCGCTGCATCATGCTGATTCGCCAAACGATTTACGCTTAATGATTAAGCTGCGCAATAACGAGCAACAAGGCGCAGGCTTTTTACAAGGTGTAACCATTGATGGACTCGATGATAAAAACGGTAATTAACCTACAGTATGTGTAGGTAAGTTACTCATTTTTAATTATTTAATGCATAAAAAAAGCGCCTATTGGCGCTTTTTGTTTTAAGGAAGTTATTCACCATAACTGGCTTCAAAAAAGCTTTCTAAAATAATCACTGCCGACATATTATCGACATTTCCTTTACCTAAATTTTTATAGCCGCCGTGCTCAAATAAACGGGCTTTTGCATCGGCGGTTGTGAGTCGCTCATCTTGTGTATGCACCGGTATGCCGTAATGGTTGTGCAAGCGGTTAGCAAACTTTTTAGCCTTAAAGGTTACCTCTTGCGAGGTGCCATCCATATTAAGTGGCAAGCCCACCACCATTAAGTCGGGTTGCCACTCTTTAACTTGAACCGCAATATGATCCCAATTAGGAATACCATCTTGGGCTTTTACTGCTTTAAGGCTAGACGCACTACCTGTGAGCTCTTGTCCTATGGCTATACCAATGCTCTTGGTGCCAAAGTCAAAGCCCATTACGGTGCGCTGGCCTTGCGGCTTAAGGTTTTTTTTCGTCATTATCGTTCTTTAAGCGTGTCCAGCTTCGCTGCAAAGCTGGCTAACATCAAAGCCCAGCATCGAAACTGCTTTTTCCCAGCGTTTTTCTACCGGCGTATCAAAAATGATCTTCGGATCGGCTTTAATGATCAACCAACTATTATCTAAAAGCTCTTGTTCAAGTTGTCCTTGTTCCCAGCCCGAATAACCAAGCGTAATAATAAATTGCTCAGGCGCATGGGCGGTGGTCAGGTTAGCAAGTACATCTTTTGATGTGGTGATCATTATTTCACTGCTAAGCTTTTGACTTGCAGAGTAACCAGGCTGAGGTGAATGAAGTACAAAACCTCGGTCGGTTTTAACCGGACCACCTGCAAACACAGAGACTTGCGCAGCTTGTTGGGTTTTGTCGTTGTCTATTTCTATTTTATCTAAAAGCTCACCAACGGTTACATCAATAGGCTGGTTGATCACCAATCCCATAGCCCCATCTTCATTGTGCTCACAAATATAGGTAACGGCACGTTTAAAAAAAGGGTCTTGCATCGACGGCATTGCGATTAAAAAATGATTTTCTAATGATTGCATAGATTTCACCCTTTTAGTTTATGAATACTAATTGAACTTTGAGTATGGCATAGATATATACGTAGCGTATAAAAAGTCCATTAATTGTATGAAATACTTAAATTAATGAACTTTCCTATGGTGTTTATTTAGCAAGCTTGCGCTCGATGGCATCAAACAAAATACCGGTGATAGATATATCGTAAGCGGCTTCAATTTCACGTACACACGTTGGTGCAGTTACATTAATTTCGGTGAGCTTGTCGCCAATAATATCTAGCCCTACAAACACCAAGCCCTTTTCTTTAAGGGTAGGGGCAACTGCTTGGGCTATTTTAAGGTCTGACTCGCTAAGAGGGCGCGCTTCACCGCGACCGCCTGCTGCTAAATTACCCCGGGTTTCACCGTTTTGTGGGATACGCGCTAAACAGTACGGGATTACTTCACCATCAACAACCAATACGCGTTTATCGCCTTGTTTGATCTCTGGTATATAATTTTGCACCATAGCAAAACGGCTACCGTGCTCGGTGAGCGTTTCACAAATAACACCAATGTTTGCATCATCTTCTTTAATGCGGAAAATAGACGCGCCACCCATGCCATCAAGTGGTTTTAAAATAATGTCTTTGTGCTCGGCTAAAAACGCACGTATTTGCGTTTGGCTGCGAGTTACTAATGTATCGGGGGTGTGCTCGCTAAACCACGCTGTAAATAGCTTTTCGTTAGCATCGCGCAGGCTTTGTGGTTTATTAATAATTAACGTACCTTCTTGCTCTGCACGCTCTAATATATATGTTGCGTAAATGTATTCCGTGTCGAACGGTGGATCTTTTCGCATTAAAATAACGTCTAGGTCGGCAAGGGCTATTGTGGTTTTTTCTTCAAGCTCATACCACTTTTCGGTGTTATTAAATACTTGCGCTTTCGCTGCGGTTGCATACGACTTACCTTGGCGAAGTGATAAATCATCCATCTCCATGTAGTAAATTTCGTAACCACGCTCCTGCGCTTGCATCATCATTGCAAAACCGGTGTCTTTTTTGATGTTAAATCCACTAATAGGATCAGAGATAATTCCTAACTTAATTGCCATGCGCTATGCCTTACTATAAATATTAGTGTTTATATGAGGGTGCTTTTAGTTATTTCAATTAGCTAAGTCGCCAAATTGTAACTGTAATGCACTTAAGACCGTTAAAGCAGCTGTTTCTGTTCGCAAAACACGTGGCCCTAAGCGAATATCTACAAAGTGCTGATCTTTAGTTTGCAGCATTTCTTCATCGGTAAAGCCCCCTTCAGGACCAACTAAAAAGCGCACACCGGCGCTTGGAACGGTTATTGTTTTAATACTGTGCTCAGCACGAGGGTGCAAAGTGAGCTTAATGGCGTTTGTTTGTTGCTCAAGCCATTGCTTTAAATCAATCGGTGTGTGTACAACAGGCACAAAGTTGCGCCCCGATTGCTCGGCAGCTGAAATTGCAATTTTTTGCCATTGTTGGTGTTTTTTCTCTAAGCGGTCGCCACTGAGTTTAACGCCGCAGCGCTGGCTAAAAATAGGGGTGATTTCAGTAATACCCAGCTCAACAGATTTTTGGATAGTAAAGTCCATTTTATCGCCACGTGATACACATTGCCCTAAATGAATTTTAAGCTCAGATTCGACATCATGTTCATCAAAACGCAGTGGCATAACAACAACTGATTTTTTTGTTACTTCAATAATTTCACTGAAGTATTCACCGCCTTCGCCATTAAAAATAGACACATGTTCGCCTACTTTCATGCGCAATACACGGCCAATATGGCCGGCTGCATCATCGTTTAAAGAAACCGGGGTGTTTAAGGCAATACTTGATGCCTGATAAATATGAGGTACTCGCATGAAAGTCACTTATTTTATAGCGTAAAGGTGTATGTCGCTATGGTAAGTAAGCAGCGCGTTGTACGCAATTATTTATTTTTGTTTAAGTGTATTGGCAAGGGCGATTAAATCTTTGGGTGTTTCAGCAATTTCTGTATCGCACGATAGGTGATTTTTAAAGCCTTCGTCAGTAATACGATTAAATGTATAGCCGCTGTCATCAATACTGACTAGGTAGCGTTTTTCATGCAGAGAGTTATATATAAAGCGTTGGTTATCGCTGGCAAGTAGGTAATCAGTTTTGTTGAATAAAACACCTTGAATATCGTGGTGCTCATGCATATAGCTGGCAAGTTCAGATACGCTAATTTCATTTTCTAGGTCGCAATAGCAATAATCTTTAATAAGTTCGTCAAACATCATCTTTACAAGCTTACGGGTATTACTACCTGCAACGATTAAGGTGCTGGCGGTATTGGGTGTTGCGCGCTTAAAGTAATGCTCGGCAAATGTTCGACTAAATTCGTTATCTATATCAATTAACAAATAGTTAGTAACTTCAAATGACATAGGGCCCCGTTGCGTTATGCAAATTTGTAATGCCAGTTAACTAAATACGGGGCGCTTGGCAACTTATTTAATAGCGTGGCGTTAAAGTGAAAACATGCTAATAAGTAAATAGCCTATAGCACAAAAAACAGCAAACTCAATGCATGCTATACCTATATTGTCTTGATGGTCTACCTCTAAAGCGGTATCAATATTGGGTAGTGAAATTGCTTTTATTACAAAACTTAAACAATATAGTAACAACCACATTACACCGCAATGCATTACAAGTGTAAATATATTTTCGACCATTTTTCCATTTTGAAATGCAGCACTAGACAGTCCTGCATAAACAGCTAAGGCTAAACCTATTGATTTACCTGCATATCTAATCCCTATAGAGGTATTTTCTAGGTTAAAGTTACTTTGCAGTGAGGCGCCTTGATTTGCTCTAGCAAAGCGGTATTCACGCAGTTTACTATCTAATGCAAACATCCCTTGCAGCGTAAAAAAGCTAACAAAAGCAATCAGTAAGTTACTAAAGCCTTGCGCATGAGTCCACGTGTATAAACCAAGTGCAATAATACAGTTGGCTATTAACATGCCAGAATCAACCAGTGCGGCGCATACATTTTGCTTTAATATGGCAGCTTCTTCATTAAATCTGTGCAATATCCACTTTCGATGGATTAAGTGGCCTACTTTTATAAATGTGAATAACAAAACAATTAAAATAACGACTTTTAATGGATTGTGTTGCGCTGTACTTATACTTATTTCGTCAAATAAAAATGCCATAGTAGCAATAACTACGGTAATTTCTGAGGCGAAACTAATACCCATAGCAAAATTATCATGCTGCGCTAACTCATCTTTAAGTGCTTGTTTCGCTTTTATTTGAGCAACAATTCTAAGACTAAAAATAGTAATGCATATCACCGCAAAACTAATGGCAATCGCAATTAAACTGGTGTTAGATAATGATAAATATGACATGCTGATCCTAAGTAGAGATAACCTTTCTTGGTTTTAGTTATTCTAGTATGGTTAGTAAATATATAAAAGAGAGGATTGATGAGTAACAAAATGCAACTTCCTATTCAATTACAAAAACTTGGCTCAACTCGCTTTGCGCAGCTTTACCCGCAGCAAAACCCACAAGAAGAAGTTGTAAAATTATGTGCTCTGAGCGACTTTGCCTTTCGCTGCTTAGAATCGCAACCTCAATTAAAAGAGTGGTTGATAAACCCAGATGAGCAGTATAGCCGAGACGTCCCCGCGCCATTCGATGACCTTGATCTGCAGCAGGTAGATGAAAACCAGTGCAATAAAATTTTAAGACAGTACCGAGAAAAATACTGGTTAAAAGTAGCGTACCTCGATTTGTGTTGCGATAACCCAATCGGTGACAGTATTAAATACATAAGCCTATTGGCTGATATGCTGATTAATAGCGCCAATAGATGGGCGCATGCGCAAATTGCAAAAACAGCAGGCGAGCCCCTCGATGAGCAAGGTAACTCTTTACCTTTAATGGTTTTAGGCATGGGTAAATTGGGCGGCCACGAGCTTAATTATTCATCGGATATAGATTTAATTTTTGCCTATCCGCGCAATTTTCCCACTCAAGGTGGGCGTAAAGCTGTCGAAGCCCAAGTGTTTTATACCAAAGTTGCGCAAAAATTGATTAATGCGCTTAATCAAGTAACTGGCGATGGCCAAGTATTTAGGGTCGATATGCGCTTGCGCCCATTTGGTGAAAGCGGACCTTTAGTAATGAGCTTTCACGCTATAGAAGATTACTACCAAGAGCAAGGTCGCGATTGGGAGCGTTACGCCATGTTAAAAGGGCGGCTAATAGGCACACCTAATCAGTATTGGGATGAGTTTATACAACTTTTAAAACCCTTTGTTTATCGACGTTATATTGATTTTTCGGTAATCGAGTCGCTAAGAAAAATGAAGCTAATGATAGCGCAAGAGGTTCGCCGAAAACGCTTAACGAACAATATAAAACTAGGTGCTGGTGGCATTCGCGAGGTTGAATTTATCGTACAAGCTTTGCAAATGGTGCGTGGTGGGCGAGAAGCTAACTTACAAACCCAATCGTTACTGTATGCCTTAGAGCAGTTAACGTTAAACCAAGCGATGGATGAGCAAGAAGCGAATGAGCTAAAGCGCAACTACTTACACTTACGTAAAGTAGAGCAATACTTGCAAATGTTTGACGATCAACAAACGCAAACTCTGCCCGATGATGAGCTTAATCAAGAACGCTTAAATTACTTACTCGAGTTTGAAAGCTTTAACCATACCATGAGCGAGATTGAGCAGGTCATGGCGAAAATTCACGATGAATTTTTATTGGTGATAGGGGAGGAAATCGTTCCTCTTGATACCTGCGAAGGTGCGTTTATTAGTGCGTGGGATCATGGTGATGTTAGCTTTTTAAACGATATAAAAGAGCAGTGGCAAGTGCCACTTCATGATTTTAAACAGCGTTTAAGTAAGGTGAATATAGGTAATCGAGGGCGCGATATTCTCGATAAACTTATGCCTGTACTGCTTAAGCAACTGAGTGATTTTAATGCCAGCGGTGAAACATTTACCATGGTGTGCCAAATTTTAAATAAAATTGTATCGCGTACTGCTTACCTTGAATTACTGTACGAAAACCAAGGTGCGCTAAAGCAGTTGGTATTATTATGTTGCCACAGTAAGTGGATAGGGGAGCATATTTCCCGTTATCCTATTTTGCTTGATGAGCTAATAGACCCAGCGGCGCTTTACAAACCTACGCCATTGAGCGCCTACAAAGATGAAATACGACAATATTTTTTACGTATAGAGCATGATGACCTAGAGCTGCAAATGGAAGCACTTAGGCAGTTTAAACAAACACATCAATTACGTATTGCGGCTGCCGATGCAACGGGTGTGATTGATGTTATGAAAGTAAGCGATCACTTAACTGCTCTTGCCGAGGCTGTAGTAGACCAGGCAGTAAATATAGCATGGTATAATACGGTTAAGCGCTTTGGCATGCCGCCAAATACAGATGACGAGCACAAAGGTTTTGCGGTTATTGCGTACGGTAAAACGGGCGGTTTTGAAGTTGGGTACGATTCTGACTTAGACCTTGTGTTTGTGCATAATCACGACGGTAATAGCAGCACTAATGGCGATAAATCGATTACCTCCCGACAGTTTTATTTAAAACTTGCACAGCGCTTAATGCATTTATTTAACACCCGTACCGCCTCAGGCATATTGTATGAGCTTGATACGCGCCTGCGCCCTGAAGGCGCCTCTGGTTTATTGGCTATTAACTTGGAGAGCTTTAATCATTATCAGCAAACCCAAGCATGGACTTGGGAGCACCAAGCGCTTGTGCGCGCCCGCGTTATATTAGGCCAAGATGAGCTAAGAGCGCGTTTTGCGCAAATTCGTAAAGAGATATTATGTGCCCCACGCGATGTAGATACGCTTAAGCAAGATGTACTTAAAATGCGCGAAAAAATGCGGAACCACTTAGCTAAAGGAAACGCCGAGCAATTTGATTTAAAACAAGATGTAGGTGCCATGACCGACATTGAATTTATAACTCAATACCTAGTGCTAAAAAACGCAAATCAGTTTAGCCAGTTAACAGTGTTTTCTGACAATGTAAGAATACTCACAGACGCTGCCGCAATTGGTTGTATTACTAAAGCGCAAAAGCAGCAGTTAATTCAAGCATATATTGATTATCGCTCACGTTACCACGTATTAAGCTTAAATCAGCAAGGTCGCTTAGTGTTGCGTAAAGAGTACCAAACAGATATTGAGAGTGTATCGGCGTGTTGGCACAGTATATTTGAACTTGAGGCGTAAATACTAAAAAACCCAAGCTTAGCTTGGGTTTTTAATAAATAGGCGCTGTTGAGCTTTTAGCGAATTAGTTGGCTTTATTGTTTTATGTTTTTAGCTTTAAACAATTACTGCGTACAAATTCAGAAGGTAGCTCTGTGATCACCGCAGCGCGCTGCCTAGAGCAAAAGAAAGTATAAACTTCATTTTCAAAGTCATCATTAATGGCGCGGCCAACTTGATAAAGCGCTGAGGTAAAGTTGCTATCAACCCTAAAATGATCTTTTACCACGTAGTCTTTACTCAAATACCAATATAACTGAATGCCTTCGTTTTTGGCGTATTGGTCTAGTACGTCTTTTAATGTAGAGCCATTTTCAAAGCGTCTAGGTTCATTTGTTCCTGTCCAGCTAGCAGGCATAGGTTCAACGGCCCTGCCGCGCTCTGCTAAAACACGATCAAGCGTTTGCTCGGGCTTTTTAAGTTGTAGTACAAACTTATCGCGCTCCCTATCGGATTTAACTTGGTTACGGATAGAGGAGTAAAAGCGAGAAAGCCCCTCGGCAGCTGCGTTTTTGCTCTCTTTTATATCAAACAATGGACCCGTACCAACTAACACATAGGTAGCTAGTAAGATTAATGCAACTGCTAGTATTAAATGCTTAACCCAAAACCACATAACTCATGCTCATTTATTATCATTATTTATTTATACCACTACTTTTTATAAAAAGAAGGGGTATTTTTATCGGGGCGTGTTTTAAAACGGCGGTGCAGCCACATGTACTGCTCAGGGGCTGCGTTAATTGATTGCTCAACGCGCTGATTTACACGTGTTACATCGGCTTTATCATCACCGCTTGGAAAATTGTCAAGCTCAGGTACTATTTCTAGGTGGTATTTACCGTGCTCATCTCGGCGACTAATTAGACTCATGGTTTCGCAGTGTTTACTTGCTGCAAAAAGTAGTGTGCCTGTGGTGGTGGCTGTATCTGGCACAGCGTAAAAAGGCACAAATTCACAGCGGTTACGGCCGTAGTCTTGGTCGGGTAGGTAATAACACACCTTTTTGTTTTTAAGCGACTTTAACAAGCCTTTTACGTCTTTTCGTCCAATTAGGTATTCGTTAGAGCGAAGGCGGCCATTGGTTGTAAAGTATTCCATGAGTGCATTGTTGTGTGGGCGGTAAAACCCAAGCCCTTGGCATTTGGTGCCCATAACACGACTCGCCATTTCTAAATGCAAAATATGCGGCACCAATAGCAGTACGCCTTTACCTTGAGCCTGCACGCGCTCAAAGTGCTCTAACCCTTTAATAGAGCCATACGCTTTTTTAACGCGCCACTGCGGCCACCACCAAGCCATGCCCGTTTCAACCATGGCAATACCGGTGTTTTCCATATTTTTTAGCACAAGCTGTTGTTGTTCGGCTTCGCTCATATCAGGAAAACACAGCTTTATATTAACCTCGGCAATGTGGCGACGACGTTTCATAAATTTATGTACTAAGCGTCCTAATAATTTACCTAAGCTAAGCTGAAGTTTTTGTGGCAACCACGAAATCAAATACAAAAAGAAAACGCCAATCCAGGTTAGCCAATAACGAGGGCCTAAAAACGAGGCTTTAAAAGGAGATGAGGTGACCACAAAATACTCTCTAAAATAAAAACGCTAGTTTAACGCTTAGTGTTATAAAATACAAAAAGCCAGCAATGGCTGGCTTTAAACGTTACTTTTTAACTTATTAGGCTTTTTTTAAGCCTTGGTTAATACCCAGTAAATCGGCACTTGTTAGTGTACCTGCAGCTTGCTTTAAGCGAAGCGTAGATAATACGTAACGATAGCGTACATCAGCTAGGTTACGCTTAGCATCATACAAGTTTTGCGTGCTTACAAGTACATCAACAATTGTACGGGTGCCTACTTCAAAACCCGCTTCTGTTGCTTTAAGTGCACTTTGTGCTGATACCACGGCTTGTTCAAGTGCTTTGTAGGTCGCAATATCTGATACAACTTGATTGTATGAGGTAATAACGGTGCGTGTTACGGCGCGGTAATTTGTTTCGTAATCTTGACTGGCTGAAACATAAAACGCACGGGCTTGCTTAGTTGCAGCAACGGTTGCGCCCCCTGTGTACAGTGGTACGCTTAAATTAACGGCAACCGAGGTTGAATCGGCGCGTGGTTGGTCGTTAAAGCTTAAACCATTTATATTTTGGTCAGTTAAAGAGTCACCGTAGCTGGCATCAAGTGTCAGTTTTGGGTAGTGACCCGCTTTAGCCAGTGTAATTTGGTCTTTTGCAATATCAACCGTTACCTTTGATACTTGTAAGCTGATGTTATTGTTTTCAGCCACTTTTACAAAGTCAGTCGATTTTTTAACAGGTTTTACTGTTGAAAATGTTTCGGTGTTCAAAAAATCAAGCTTAGCGTGGTATTTACCGGTTATTTCACGCAGTTGCTCGCGAGCGGTTTCTACGGCATTGGTGGCAATAATTTCTTGTGCTACTGAGTTATCGTATTGTGCTTGCGCTTCGTGAACATCTGTAATTGCTGTAAGGCCAACGGCATAGCGCTGTTTTGTTTGCTCTAGCTGACGTTCAATGGCACGTTTTTCGGCTTGTACAAATTCAAGGTTATCAATTGCACTTAATACGTTAAAATAGCCTTCAGCAACACGCACAATTAAGTTTTGTTTTGCGTTGTCGTATTGCGCATTGGCTTGCAGTGCTTGTTTTTCGGCAATATCAAGCGTATTCCATGCGCCTAAGTCGAATAAGGTTTGGCTTAAACTCACACCACGCGTGAATTGGTCGGTATCGCTATTTATTTTAACTTGGTCAGCTAAATTACCAACGCTCTGAAAAGAGGTAGAATCGCTTTTTTCATAGCCCATGCTTACGCCTATTTGCGGCAGTAATGCACTCATGGCTAAATCGCTTTCGTAAGATTGCGCATCTGCTTGCGCTTTTGCTTTTAAAACAGTGGGATCGTTGGCAGTAGCAATTTCAAAAACTTGCATTAAATCTTCAGCACTTGCTGTGGTTGTGCCTAATGCACACGATAAACTAACGAGCGCTGCAAGGATGTTCTTTTTCATGTTAGGTTCAGTCCTTAGACAAATTTTGTACTAAAAGCATGGTAACGTGTTTTGCTCAATAACTAAAAAAGAAATTAGTAAAACAGTATGTTCAAATGTAACAGAATATATTAACAATTTTTAATCGTTTAAATAAGCGGGATGTATAATATGGCAGATAAAAGCTTGGTGCAATTTACACATAAAGATGTGAGCTTAAAAGCAGTTAAAAGTCTGTATAATGGTTTTTTTAAAGTGGATATGTATGAGTTTGAGCATAGCCTGTTTAATGGTGGTACATCGCAGCTTATAAAGCGCGAAATACTAGAGCGGGGCGATGCGATTGCTGTTCTACCTTATGATGTAGCTACGCAAAGTGTACTTTTAATAGAGCAAATACGTATTGGCGCTATTAACAGCAAACACTCGCCCTGGCTGCTAGAATGTATTGCTGGTATGACCGATGGCAGTACTGATTACGAAGGGGTGGTAAAAAAAGAAGCCTATGAAGAGGCAGGGCTTGAGCTTACAGAGCTTGAATTTATGCTCTCTTACCTTTCAAGTCCTGGTGGTACAACTGAGCGCTTACATTTATACCTAGCGCGGGCAGATTTAAGCCAAGTACAAAGTGGTGTTTACGGCCTTGAAAGCGAAGGTGAAGATATTAAAACCCATATTTTAACCCTTGATGATGCGCTTGCGCGCCTCAATAACGGTGAAATAGATAACGCGGCAACGGTAATATGTTTGCAGTGGTTGGCGTTAAATCGAGAAAAAATAAGCAGTAAGTGGACATAATTTTAACTTTTTAATACGGCGGTACTTTGACAGCACTTTTAGCAACCCAACGATATATTCAGAGCCTCCCAAAGTATATGACACTTTGCGAGCATAATTACGTACGTCTTTCAAAACTATTACCTAAAGAGCGCAGCGCAAATAGCGTGCGTGAAATTAAATTAGGTCATAGTGAATTTGCCATTATCATTGACGATAGTGCTAAGTACACACTGGATGTTTCTATTAAGCAGCTAACAGGGATGGTTAAAGGCGTTTCTCCTTTGTATTTAACAGTCAGGCTTTATCAAGATGCGAAAGTGGCTGAGATTATTCATCACGACTACCATCAACGTATAAAACCATCGTATGGTTATCCAAACCCTAAAATGCACCAAAAAGATGAAAAATATCAACTTAACGCATTTTTATATGACTGGTTAGTAGCCTGCGTAGAGCATGGCCGAGCAGTATTAAATTGGGATGTAAATAATGGCTTGGTTTGATGAGAAATATCACTTTAATGCCTCATCGCTACGAGTAGCGCACATAACCGATAGCCATTTATTTGCAAACCCTAACGCAGAGTACTTTAACGTAAATACCGCCGCGCATTTTGCCCAAGCATTAGCGCACATGGCCACGCAGTCATTAGACGCGGTTATATTTGGTGGTGACTTAACACAAGATCATAGCTTTGAGTCGTATTTATTATTTGCCGAATTGGTCAACAATGCTGATTTAACCTGTCCGGTATTTTGGGTACCAGGCAATCATGATGAAATTGCCATGCTAAATCGCATCAGTGGTGGGCAAATAGTGTCAGCTAAGCACATTATTGCACAAGGATTTGAGCTGTTACTCATAAACTCAAAAGGGCCTACACCTGCAGGGTGGGTGTCTTGCGAGCACTTAAATGAAATTACCCACTGTTTAGCAAGTTCGCAATCGCAGCAAGTGGTATTTTGTCATCACAATCCGCTTGCTATAAATGGCTACCTTGATAAACACATGCTTGAAAACGGCCCGCAATTATTAAACGTACTTGTTAATAGTGGCAATGTTGCAGGGGTATTTCATGGCCATGTGCATAATCAATATACGCAATCATTTAGAGAGCTGAGTATTTATGCAACGCCCGCCAGTTCAGTGCAATTTACAAAACATAGCTCGCAATGGCACCAAGAAAACCATGGCCCCGCTTATCGCATGTTGTATTTAACTACCCAGGACAATGCTTTAACAGTTAAAACGGATGTTGTATGGTTAAACGCGTAATTTACATTCATGGTTTTAATAGTTCTGAAAAATCATATAAAGCTGTGCGCTTTGGCGAGCTTATGGCAAACTATGACGTTGACTATTGCGTACCGCGTTTAAATCACGAGCCCTTACAAGCTATTTTGCAGCTTGAGCATTTATTAACGCCAGATACCGCGTTACTCGGGAGCTCACTAGGTGGATTTTATGCTACCTATTTGTCGCAGCGTTACAACCTGCGAGCAGCATTAATAAACCCAGCAGTAGCACCATTTAACTTATTAGCGCCGCTTATTGGTCACAATTATAATCCGTACCAAGATTATCATTATAAGTTAAATACCAGCCACATGAATGCATTAAAAGCATTGTATGTGCCTAAATTAACATCACCCGAATTGCTTTATTTGTTACAGCAAACGGGAGATGAAGTGTTAAATTATCAACACGCAGTAAATTATTTTTCACAATGCAAACAGTTAGTTGAGTTTGGTGGCGATCACAGCTTTGTGGGCTTTGAGCGTACCCTAGATAGTATTGTAGAGTTTCTTAAATTACCTAAAACAAATTAGCCTAAGCGCATATAAAGATAAAAATTATGAGTCAGCAAAATTATAACGCCGAAGCCATTGAGGTTCTCAATGGATTAGAGCCGGTAAAACGCCGCCCAGGTATGTATACCGACACGGTACGTCCAAACCATTTAGGCCAAGAGGTTATCGATAACAGTGTCGATGAAGCCATGGCGGGCCATGCCACTAAAATTGATGTGATCTTACACGAAGATAACTCACTTGAAGTTATAGACGATGGCCGTGGTATGCCAATAGATATTCACCCTGAGGAAGGCATTCCGGGGGTGGAGCTGATTTTTACCAAACTACATGCAGGTGGTAAATTCTCAAACAAAAACTACCAGTTTTCGGGTGGTTTACACGGGGTAGGTATTTCGGTTGTAAATGCGTTATCGACACGTGTAGAAGTAACGGTTAGACGTGATGCGCAACAATTTAGAATGGCCTTTGAAAATGGCGATAAAGTTGAAGACTTAAATGTAATTGGCACTGTCGGTAAGCGCAACACGGGTACAACTGTACGATTTTGGCCTGATGCGAGTTACTTTGACTCAGCTAACTTTTCAATTACTAAATTAAACCATCTATTAAAAGCTAAAGCGGTTTTATGCCCAGGCTTGCGCATTAAGTTTGTTAATAAACAAACTAAAGAAACCCAAGAATGGTTTTACGAAACGGGCTTAAAGGATTACTTAATTGAAGCGGTTAAAGGCTTTGAGGTACTGCCTAAAGACCCATTTGTAGGTGAATTTTCAAGTTCGATAGAAGGGGCTGATTGGGCTGTTGTATGGCAACCTGAAGGCGGCGAGTCAATTGCCGAGAGCTATGTAAACCTTATTCCGACTGCACAAGGTGGTACACACGTAAATGGTTTGCGCCAAGGCTTACTTGAAGCCATGCGCGAATTTTGTGAATTTAGAAACTTATTACCGCGTGGCGTAAAGCTTACCCCAGATGATATTTGGGAGCGCTGTAGCTATGTGTTATCGGTAAAAATGCAAGACCCACAATTTGCCGGCCAAACCAAAGAAAAGCTTTCTTCTCGCTCATGTGCAGCGTTTGTATCGGGTGTGGTTAAAGACTCATTTAGCTTATGGTTAAACGAGCACACGGACACGGCAGAACTGCTTGCTGAACTGTGTATTTCAAATGCACAGCGACGGTTGCGAGCGGCTAAAAAAGTAGTGCGTAAACGCGTTACCTCAGGCCCTGCACTGCCCGGTAAGCTGACCGACTGTAGTGCAGCCGATAACGACCGTACAGAACTATTTTTGGTAGAGGGTGACTCAGCAGGTGGCTCGGCTAAACAAGCACGCGATCGTGAGTTTCAGGCAATAATGCCGCTACGTGGTAAAATTCTAAATACATGGGAAGTTGAATCAGGGCAAATATTAGCCTCGCAAGAAGTGCATGATATTTCGGTGGCGTTGGGAATTGACCCAGACTCAAGTGATTTAACCGGCCTGCGTTATAATAAAATTTGTATACTGGCCGATGCTGATTCGGATGGACTACACATTGCCACTTTATTATGTGCCTTGTTTGTGCGTCATTTTCCACAACTGGTTAAAACAGGACATGTATACGTGGCTATGCCACCACTATTTAGAATCGACATTGGTAAAGAGGTGTATTACGCCCTCGATGAAGATGAAAAAACAGGTATTTTGGCCCGCATAGAAGCTGAGAAAAAACGCGGTAAAGTAAACGTACAACGATTTAAAGGGCTGGGCGAAATGAACCCGCTACAGCTGCGCGAAACCACAATGGACCCAAATACTCGCCGCTTAGTGCAACTTACACTTGATGAAGAAGAGCAAACATTAGAAATGATGGATATGCTACTTGCTAAAAAGCGCTCGTCAGACAGACGCCAGTGGCTAGAAGATCACGGTAATAAAGCACAAGTTTAATAGGCTTGTGTTTAACACTTGGAGAGGCAAATGAATAAAATACTAGGAAGTTTATTACTGCTTGGCTTAACAACTGCCCCAGCAATGGCAAAAGACATACTAGACAAACTTACCGTAGCACCTGGGTTTGAGGTAAGCTTATTTGCTGATGATGTTGAAAATGCACGCCAAATTGCAGTATCAAAAAAAGGCATTGTTTACGCAGGCTCGCGTAAAGCAGGTAATGTGTATGCGTTAATCGACCATAATAGTGATGGCGTAGCCGATAAAAAAATGGTGATTGCCGAGGGGCTAAATATGCCCTCTGGATTAGCTATTAAAGATGGCGATTTATACGTAGGTGAAGTACATCGTATTATTCGATTTAAAAATATCGATACCCAATTAAAAGACCCTAAATTTGACGTGGTTTACAACGCGCTGCCATCGGATCGTCACCACGGCTGGAAATTTTTACGTTTTGCACCCACCGGTGAGCTTATTATTCCGGTTGGTGTTCCGTGTAACATATGCGCTGAAGATGAGCGTTACGGGCGAATTTTTGCTCTTGATGTAGAAACCAAACAAATAAAAACGATTGCACAAGGCGTTCGTAACTCAGTAGGGTTTGACTTTCACCCAAGTACGCAAGCGCTGTGGTTTAGTGATAATGGCCGCGACATGATGGGCGATGACATTCCACCGGATGAAATTAACCGTGTAAGTAAAGAAAACGAGCACTTTGGTTTTCCTTACGTTCACGCTGGTGCCATTGTAGACCCAGAGTTTGGTAAAGGTAAAAACATGAGTGATTACAGTGCGCCAGCGCTTGCGCTAGGTGCTCACGTTGCACCCCTTGGCATTCACTTTTATACCGGCAAGCAGTTTCCAGCAAATTATAAAGAGCAGCTATTTGTTGCTGAACATGGTTCGTGGAATCGCACTAAAAAGTCAGGTTATAAAGTGGCTGTAGCCAATGTAGAGCAAGGGCGTATTACTAAATACACGCCATTTATTACCGGCTTTATGCATAACGAAACAACATTTGGACGCCCAGTAGCATTTGCACAATTAAATGACGGCAGTCTGCTAATAAGCGACGATTACGCAAACGTGATCTACCGCGTAAGCTATAAGAAAAACTAGGTAAGCTTTAATGAGTGATACAGATACCTTGCTAATGCAAGGAATTGAACAACAAACAATGGGGCGTTTTACCGAAGACGCCTACTTAAATTACTCTATGTACGTAATTATGGACCGTGCATTACCGCATGTTGGTGATGGTTTAAAACCGGTTCAACGTCGTATTATTTATGCTATGAGCGAGCTGGGTTTATCGGCCGCAGCTAAATATAAAAAATCGGCTCGTACGGTAGGTGATGTATTAGGTAAATACCATCCGCATGGCGACAGCGCCTGTTACGAAGCTATGGTATTAATGGCGCAGCCATTCTCTTATCGCTATCCGCTGGTGGATGGGCAAGGTAACTGGGGTGCAGCAGATGACCCTAAATCTTTCGCGGCCATGCGTTATACCGAAGCACGCTTATCAAAGTTCTCTGAGGTTTTACTTAAAGAGCTAGGCCAAGGCACCGTTGATTGGACGCCAAATTTTGACGGCACCATGGACGAGCCATTAGTGTTACCCGCGCGTTTACCGCATATTTTGTTAAATGGTGTAACCGGTATTGCAGTAGGTATGGCAACCGATATTCCACCACATAATGTGCGCGAAGTAGCCAGTGCGTGTTGTTTATTACTTGATAAGCCTAAAACCGAGCTTGATGAATTACTAGAGCTTGTACACGCGCCTGATTACCCAACCGACGCTGAAATAATTACCCCTAAAGCCGATATTCATAAAATATACAAAACCGGCCGAGGCTCAATTAAAATGCGCGCGGTGTATACTGAAGAACACGGCGATATTGTTATTACGGCGCTACCGCATCAGTGTTCAGGGGCTAAGGTACTTGAGCAAATAGCAGCGCAAATGAATGCTAAAAAGCTGCCAATGGTCGCTGATTTACGTGATGAGTCTGATCATGAAAATCCAACCCGCATCGTGATAGTACCGCGTTCAAATCGCATTAAAGCTGAGCCGTTAATGGCGCACTTATTTGCCACCACCGACCTTGAAAAAAACTACCGTGTAAACTTAAACATGCTGGGCCTTGATGGCCGCCCACAAGTTAAAGACTTACGCAGTATTTTAACCGAGTGGTTAACATTTAGACGTGAAACAGTACGTAGACGTTTGCAGTATCGTTTAGATAAGGTGCTTGCGCGGCTACATATTTTAGAAGGTTTACTCGCTGCCTTTTTAAATATTGATGAAGTGATTGAAATTATTCGCACAGAAGATAAACCAAAACCTGTGTTAATGGAGCGCTTTGATTTAACCGAAATTCAAGCCGAAGCCATTTTAGAGTTAAAACTTCGTCATTTAGCAAAATTAGAAGAGTTTAAAATACGTGGCGAGCAAGATGAGCTGGCCAAAGAGCGCGACAAGTTAGAGCTAACCTTAGGCTCAGACCGTCGTATGTCCACGCTTCTTAAAAAAGAGATTCAAGAAGCGTCCGACATGTATGGCGACGATCGCCGCTCACCGGTTATTGAGCGCGTAGAAGCAAAAGCACTTAGTGAAAAAGATTTAATACCTTCAGAGTCGGTAACGGTCGTACTTTCTGATAAAGGCTGGGCACGTGTTGGTAAAGGCCATGACATAGACGTAGAAGGGCTAAATTACCGTGCTGGCGATGAGTACAAAGCATCCGCTAAAGGGAAGAGCAATCAGCCTGCGGTATTTTTAGATTCAGCAGGGCGTGCATTTGCAACCGATGCACACAGCTTGCCATCGGCACGTAGCCAAGGCGAGCCAATGACTGGGCGTTTTAACCTCACCGCAGGGGCTAATTTTGAGCACGTGGTTATGGGAGAGGATAGCCAAGTACTACTTATGGCCTCTGACGCGGGTTATGGTTTTATTACTGACTTTAAAGACCTAGTGAGTAAGAACAAAAACGGTAAAGCGTTGGTAAGTGTACCTAAGGGCGGAGTGTTACTCTCACCAATTAGAGTAAACGATGTGGCAACCGATTACTGCATGGCTATTTCGAACGAAGGGCGCATGCTGTTATTTCCACTGCGTGACTTACCAAAACTGGGTAAAGGTAAAGGCAATAAAATTATCTCTATACCAGGCGCTAAAGTGCAAGCTCGAGAAGAGTTTGTAAAAGTGCTTGCAGTAGTACCACAAGGCAGTAGCGTTACGCTCCATGCTGGTAAACGAAAGCTCACACTTAAACCGAGCGACTTGGAGCATTATCATGGTGAGCGTGGGCGCAGAGGTAATAAGTTACCTCGAGGCTTACAGCGTGTTGATGAAGCAGTTGTTGAATTTACACCGGCTGATGAGCAAAGTGATGATACGTTAGCTGAGGAATAAGCCCGTAATATATACCTCTAACGGCCTGCTTTTGCAGGCCGTTTTTGTTTATCCTGTACATTTCAGCTTACAGCTGTTCGCTATTGTCTCGTGATCGTCATAAAATCACGTTATAATAGTGAAATATGCGTGGCTTTTAGCGCATTGCACACACATTTTGGAGAGTAGTTTGTTAGCTGTTATACGTATTTTAATTATGGTGCTGTTTATATTTTTCAGCTGCGTGTTTGGGTTGTTATTGTCGGTAGTGAGGCCATTTCATCCTAATAATGTGCATGTGATAGCCGGCTGGTTTGGCTCGATGGCTAAAATGTTAGGGGTTAAACTTGTCCTTAAGCGCCACCCTGATGCGCTCAATATTGGCCCTGCTGTTTACCTATCAAACCATCAAAATAATTACGATTTATTTACTGTTTCGGCCATGGTGCCAGAAAACTGCGTTAGCTTAGGTAAAAAAAGTTTAAAGTGGATCCCATTTTTTGGACAACTTTACTGGTTGTCTGGCAACATATTGATTGATAGAGCTAATCGCTCAAAAGCGGCAGGTACAATTTCAAAAGCCGCTGAAAAAATTAAACAAAAAGGGCTATCTATCTGGGTATTTCCAGAAGGCACAAGAAGCTATGGCCGTGGTTTACTGCCTTTTAAAACTGGCGCATTTCACACCGCTTTAAGCGCAGATGTACCCATAGTACCGGTATGTATGAGCACAACTGATAAAACTATTAAGCTAAATCGCTGGGATAATGGTACAATTTACATTGAAATGTTAGCGCCAATATCACTTGATAAAAAAGTGGGTGCCCGTGAACAGGCCACCCAAGTACATAGTATTATGGCCGCTAAAATAACTGAATTAGATGCTCAAGCGAGAGATAAATAATGGAAAACTGGCGTGAAATAAGTGAAGACATCGTAAGTTCACTACTTGAAGATGGCTCTGATCCTGAAATACTTTATGAAGTTGAGCATCATTTTGTGTGCGAAGATTTTAGCAAATTAGAGCAAGCGGCACTGGCTGCCTTTAAATTAGGTTACGATGTTGAAGAACCAGCAGAGCTTGAGCTGGAAGATGGCAGCAAAATTTGGAGCTTTGATATAGTCGTTGAAGCTGAGCTGGATGTAGAAGTTATAATGGAAGACGTTGATAAACTTGCAGCGCTAGCTGTTGAGTGTGACGTTGAATACGACGGTTGGGGCACTTACTTTCAAGAGTAAGGCGTTAGCTAGTTGATAAAGGCGAGCATTTATATATGCTCGCTTTTTTGTGCTTAGGCTAAACATGACTCTTTAAACCGCAGCCTATTTTCAGATATTAATTCACGTTTTTGTGTAATTTCGCTTTAATATTCCCCTTTATTTAACGGCAAAAATTCAACTTATTCCATATTACCAATTTTGTTTTTGTTATAACCAATTATTATCTTTCATATAAAAAATGTAATTCCCCTTAGTTTATTCATTAAAAGTTAAGCTTGTTTATATTTTTTTGGTAATAGAGCTTATTTCGCCATACTACTTATTTATTAAATTAAAAAATATTTATATTTATCGCTATCATGTTCCTAATGTGTAACTAATTGAATAATTGTGATTATTTATATGTTATAAATACAATATTTAATAAAACTAATACTTATTTGCTATTACAAGTTGTGTTGACATATTGGTAACAAAGAATATAGCCTTTATGTCGCCATATGGCATTAGTATTGGTAAGGCCAATTTGGGGTTTTTTAACACTTTTTGTAACCTTGAGTTTCTTGCCAAATCTATTCACACACAAAAATAGAAACCTGCTTACACAGGGTGATCTAAGTTTTAGTGACTGACACAAAACTAGGTAGTTAGGTTATTTTTATATTCAGGTTTAAAGGAATAAAGATAATGATTAACCATAAAAAAATGTTTTTTTACAGCGCAATTGCGACAAGTTCAGCACTATCTCATGCTGCAACAATTAATAATGCAGGCTTTGAAAGTGGCTTTAGTAACTGGAACGAAACTGATCCAGCCGCTATTTCTTCAGATGCTTACAGTGGCTCAAAATCGTTAAAAATTCAGGGTAGCCCAGCACGGGTTTATCAAGTGGTAGATATACAGCCCAATACTGAATACACCCTAAGTGCTTATGTGCTGGGTAAAGGGCAAATTGGTGTAAACGATTTAAATGGTTTATTTAAAAACCAAACTTTTAATGTTTCTTCGTGGACTAAAGTTACAAAAACTTTTACCTCAGCCAATACCAATTCACTGCAGGTTTTCGCTAAACACTACAACAACACCAGCGATGTAAGATTTGATAATTTTGCCTTGGTTGAAGGCAGTGACAGCAACGATGGTGGTTCAGGTGGCGGCAGCGATAACTCAGATAGCTCAACAATTCCTAGTAGCATAACCAGTGGTAGTATTTTTGATTTAGAAGGGGATAACCCAAACCCTCTCGTTGACGATAGCACCTTGGTGTTTGTGCCTTTAGAAGCGCAACATATTACGCCTAATGGTAATGGCTGGCGTCATGAATATAAGGTTAAAGAAAGCTTACGCGTTGCAATGACTCAAACCTATGAGGTGTTTGAAGCTACTGTAAAAGTTGAGATGTCAGATGGTGGCAAAACAATTATATCGCAGCACCATGCTAGCGATACCGGTACTATATCTAAAGTGTATGTGTCAGATACTGATGAGTCTGGTTTTAATGACAGTGTAGCGAATAACGGTATTTTTGATGTGTATGTCCGTTTACGAAATACCAGCGGTAATGAAGAAAAATTTGCTTTGGGTACAATGACCAGCGGCGAGTCATTTAACTTGCGTGTTGTTAACAACTACGGCGATGTGGAGGTTACGGCATTTGGAAACTCGTTCGGTATACCGGTAGAGGATGATTCGCAGTCATACTTTAAGTTTGGTAACTATCTGCAATCGCAAGACCCATACACACTTGATAAATGTGGTGAGGCAGGAAACTCTAACTCGTTTAAAAACTGTTTTGAGGATTTAGGCATTACAGAGTCTAAAGTGACGATGACGAATGTTAGTTATACCCGTCAAACAAACTAAGTAGTCACTTAATTATGGCCACTCAATTGAGTGGCCATATTAAATATGCGTTTTAATTTACAGCCATTTCTTATTTTTAAAATACACGCCGATACCACCTGTAAGCACTATTAAAAAAATCACAAATGCACTAAATGCATAAGGGTTTTCAGTGCCAGGTATACCGCCGACATTTACCCCTAAAAGGCCCGTTAAAAAGCCCAGCGGTAAAAAAAGTGCAGCCACCACCGACATAACATACATACGCTGGTTTAATTGCTCAGATACTTGGTTGGTAATGGTTTGCTGAATAATTTGCGCACGCTCTATTGCACTATCAAGCTCTTCTAAGTAACGAATAAGTAAGTTAGTGGTTTCGTTTAGCTTTGCTTTATCTTCATTTAAAAGCCATGGGTAGTGGTTATTTACCATTAAACTAAGTGCTTCTTTTTGCGGTTTTAAGTAACGCTTTAAGGCAATTGTTTGGCGGCGCAGTTGAGATAAACCTTGGTTATCAAACTTTTTACTTGGTTCATCTATTTCTTCTTCAAACTCGTCGAGTGTTTCATCGAGCGAATCAATAACACTTTGCATTCGTGATGTCAGCTTTTGGGTAATAGCGCACACCAGTTCAGATATAGTGCATGGGCCATGACCAGCATTGAGCTCTGCTAATATATCTTGAATCGAAAGCAGGCGACGTTTGCGCGTTGTGATAACCACTGATTCGCTGATAAATAAACGAATTGAGACCATGTCCTCAGGGCTTTGTGCTGGATTTAAATTAACACCACGCAAAAACAGCATATGGCCGTTAGTACTCGGTGTTAAGCGTGGACGAGTTTCATCTGCAATCAACGAGTCAAGCTCAAAGTCGGTAAGGTGCTCTTGGTTTTTTAGCCATGTAACCGCTTCGCTTTGGCTATAGTCCATGTGTATCCAAAGTTTACCTTGGTTTGGCTGCCAATTATTTAAATCGCGGGTGTTTTCTATGGCGCGAGCGCCGCCTTTTTCATCAAGCACCAGTGCATGCAGTAAACCATTAATCATATTTAAAACTCATATAATAGTGTATTTTTAATACAGTTAACTATAGTGTATCTGCACAGTGCTTTACAAACTTACCTTAACTTTTAATAAGTTAAGTTTATTTTATAAAACATACGCAGAGTATTTATGCGTAATAAAGCGGCTATAAGCTGTAATTAGCAAGGCGCGCATTGTGTGATTAGTTCCTATTAAAGATCAATTTAATTTACTAATCGACTAGATAAATTTATTTCGTTGGTGTTTTTTGACCCATAGCGTATAAGTCACTTTTTTAATAAGGGCACATTTATGACAGCAAAGATCACCGTTGGTTGGCGTGAGTGGGTAAGTTTACCTGAGCTAGGCATTGAGAAGATAAAAGCAAAAATTGATACTGGCGCCCGCACTTCATGTATTCATGCAATTAACATTGAAGAGTACGAAGTTAGCGGAGAAAAATGGGTTAAATTTACCGCCCAGCCATTGCAAGATGATGAACAAACGCAAATCACTTGCAATGCAAAAGTTAAAAAAATGAAGTACGTAACCAGCTCAAGTGGGCAAAAAGAGTTACGTTATTTTGTAGAAACAACATTGTATGCAGGGCAGCATAGCTGGCCAATAGAAGTTACTTTAACAAGTAGAGCAACAATGAAGTTTAGAATGTTATTAGGGCGTACTGCCATGGAAAATCGTATAGTCGTTGACCCGGCTTTATCTCATTTATTAGATAGTTAAGGTTTTAACTATGAAAATTGGTATTTTATCTCGCAACAGAAATTTGTATTCAACGCGCCGCTTAATTGAAGCGGCTGAGGCACGCGGTCACGAGGTAAAAGTGATTGATGCACTTCGTTGCTATATGAATATAAACTCAGAGCAGCCAGAAATTCACTACCGTGGTGAAAACTTAAAAGATTTTGACGCCATTGTTCCGCGTATTGGTGCATCGGTGACGTTTTATGGTTGCTCTGTTTTACGTCAGTTTGAAATGATGGGGGTTTACCCTGTTAACGAATCGGTGGCTATTTCACGTTCGCGCGATAAATTACGTTCACTTCAACTGTTGTCACGTAAAGGTGTAGGCATGCCAGTAACTGGTTTTGCCAGCAAACCCGATGATGTAAAAGACTTACTTGAAATGGTAGGTGGTGCACCGGTTGTTATTAAATTACTTGAAGGAACACAAGGCATTGGCGTGGTGCTTGCTGAAACACGCAAAGCGGCTGAAAGTGTTATTGAAGCGTTTATGGGCTTAAAAGCCAATATTATGGTTCAAGAATACATTAAAGAAGCCGGCGGTGCCGACATTCGTTGTTTTGTATTAGGTGATAAAGTAATAGCAGCGATGAAGCGCCAAGCTCAAGAGGGTGAGTTCCGTTCAAACCTTCACCGCGGTGGTAGCGCTACACTGGTACGCATTACCCCAGAGGAGCGTAAAACGGCTGTAGCTGCAGCAAAAGCAATGGGCTTAAATGTAGCGGGTGTTGACTTACTTCGCTCATCTCGTGGACCACTGGTAATGGAAGTTAACTCTTCACCAGGCCTTGAAGGTATTGAAGTAGCAACAGGTAAAGATATTGCGGGCATGGTAATCGACTTTATCGAAAAAAATGCTGCTATTAAAGGAACTGCAACTCGTGGCAAAGGTTAAAATTAACCGCCCTTTTACCTTATTAGGTGAAAGCGTTGGCGTGGGCGAGCGTAAAACCCTTGCTTTAGAGGCTGCTAAACTTTACACCCATTCACCACTTAATATACCTATTGAGGTGGTTAATGGTGTGATGGAAGGGCCTGTTTTAATGGTATGTGCAGCTATTCATGGTGATGAGCTAAATGGTGTAGAAGTTGTACGCCAGCTGCTTTCTAAAATAGATGCAAGCCAGTTACGCGGAACCATAATCGCGGTGCCGATTGTTAATGTATTTGGCTTTATTCATAAATCGCGTTATTTACCAGATAGACGCGATATGAACCGAAGTTTCCCAGGTTCTGAGCGCGGATCGCTAGCGGGGCGTATGGCACATATGTTTTTTAATCAGGTGGCGGTACATTGTACGCATATTATTGACTTACATACCGGTGCTATTCATCGGACTAACTTACCGCAAATACGCGCTAATTTAGAAGATGAAGCAACTGCAGAGATGGCTAAAGCTTTTGGTACGCCAGCGGTTATAAATGCATCTTTGCGTAATGGCTCTTTGCGCAGCGAAGCTGCTAATTTAGGTATTCCGGTTATTACTTACGAAGCGGGTGAAGCACTACGATTTGACCCGATTGCAATTGCCGCCGGTGTGCAAGGGGTAGATTATGTGATGCGTCATTTAAAAATGATCCGTGGCAAACGTCCTAAAAAGCTGCCTGATCCTATTATTGCAGGTTCTACAAGTTGGATACGTGCTGAGGTAGATGGCATTGTACGCGCGCAGGTATCACTTGGTGAGCATGTAGAAAAAGGCCAAGTGTTGGCATACATAAGTAGTCCGCTTGGAGACGCTGAACTTGAACTTTTAGCGCCTAAAGGCGGTATTGTTATAGGCCAGCAAACAATGCCACTTGTAAACGAGGGGGATGCAGTTTTTCATTTGGCTTATTTTGCAAGTGCAAATAGCATAGTAGAGCAGCAGCTAGAGCATTTTATTGATGAGATAAATGATTTAGATGAAGAGCTTAAAACAGCTGAGCTAAATAATTAGCATTGTGTTAGCTAGTAAAAAGCCGCAGTGAGGTTTGCCTTACTGCGGCTTTTTTGTGAATATGACTTTTTAAACTATGTCTTTTTAGGGCCGATTATGCGTTTTATTACCGGCGCTTTAGTAGGCTTTGGTTCTTTATTTAACACTATAACAGGGCGGGTAACAAACAGGTTATTAGGATAAACAACCCTATGTCCATCTACATGTTCAAGTAGTACGTTCATTAAGCCTAATTCGACTATGCGGCCTTCTATGTGGTTTGCGCCATCAACAATACGTACCCAATTACCTACATGAAAACCGTTTTGAATAAACATGAGTAAAAAAGCGGTAAGGTTACTTAATAAAGACCAAGCTGCGAATAAAGCCACCCCAAGCATAGCAAATAATGATGAGCCAAGTACTAATAAGCCGCGCAGCTCAATGCCCCAAAATATCAGCACTAAACACAGTACAACAAACGCTAAAATGATTTTTAATAAAAGCTCCGCCCTAAATTTACGATGTATATCTACTTTGCCCTTAATGGCTTTTTCGAGCAGTTTTTTTGTGGCTTTTAATAAAAGTGGAAAAAGTAAAATAGCAATAAGGGTAACAATTAATTTATATTGCGTACCCATTAGCTCTAGAAGCTCGAACAATTCCAAAGTGTGCTCCCCGTACTATTTATAAGTAAGTTTAAAGCGCTAGTTTAGCGCTTTCGCTTATTACTCGCTATTTAAAAGGTGTTTTTGACGCTAACTAACCACTGCACTGAATCAACATCATCGTAGCTATCAAGAGGAGCGGCAATATCAAGGTGGATCATGGTGCCAGAATTTGCTCTGCTTGGCGCTAAGCGCAGTCCAATACCAACATTTTTTAAAACATGATCGTTCTCGCCGTTATCTTCATCGTTAAACCAAGCACGGCCCACATCTAAAAAGCCTGCCGCACCTACTTTAAAAAGTTGCAGTAAATCGTATTCCCAGTAATAACGTTTCTCTAGGCTAACTAAAAAGCTGCGATCGCCGTGCTGGTAATCCATTGGATAGCCGCGCAAACCTGTTTCGCCGCCAAGTGTTAGCTGCTTATCAGCGGTTAGGTTTTTAGCATACTGGGCGCGAGCTTTAACATACCAAGATTGGTTTTCGCTGGTATTTAAGTAGTACTGCACTTCGCTGGTGGCTAAAAAGTTTTCTAGTTGCTTTTGCTCTTTATTCCAATAACCATCCACTTGAGCACTAAAGCGCCACAATGTTCTGTCGGTGGTAAAGTGCGCTTTTTTAGCTTTTAATGAATATACGGCTCTGCTGTCGTCATTGCTAAGTGACTTATCTGAGTAGCCTAATAAGGCCTTGATGTTCCAACCTAAGTTTAAATCTTCGGTGCGCGAAATACTGTCAAAATTACGCACCTTTATAAAACTGTCTTCAAACCAGTGCCCGCTTACATACGGGTAACTCAGTTTTCTGTTTTGAGCAAGAGGAGCAAAGGTTGTTTCTATTTCTGCGAAGCGGTCTTCTTGGTTTACATAGCCAAGCGTTAAGCGCTGTGTCCAGCTATCAGACAATGCTTTAGAGTGTCCTAAAAAAGCACTAAAAAAATCGGTGGTTTGATCAAATTTGCTGTATTCATCACCACGGCGATACAGCGACTCTTCTCGCTGTTCTGAAAAGCTTTTAATACCGTAGCTATAAGGCGTATCTATGGCATAAAATGGGTAGGTAAGCTCTATTAAGTGGCGTTTACCATCGCTGTTATCGGCATATTCTAAGCGCCCGCGATAGCGGCTTGATAATATATTAGGATCGTCATAAACAAATAAGTAACCATTTCTGTCGCTGTCGGTGGTGCGAGAGAATGATAAACGCTTACCCCAGCCCAGTAAGTTTGACTCGCGAAAACCAATACTCGATTTATTTTCGCCACCACTGCGGCTAAAACTAATTTCGGGCAGTAATGTCCATAAATCGCGAGTTACCACCGTTACATCTACGTTGCCGTCGCAATTTTCAGCCGCGCTTATTTGCGCGTCATATAAATAGTTTTGTTGGCGTAATAAACGCTCCGACTCAGCGAGCTTTTTGGCATTGTAATTATCGCCGTGTTTAAATAGCAAGATATTGCTAATAACGTCTGGCTCGGTTTGAATATGCGCGCGGTTGGCAAAACGAAAAAGCGCGTTATTTTCCTCTTCCAGCTCGGTATTAAACACATTAAGCTGTTTTAGGGTAATTGAAGCTATTTGGGCATCACTGCGACTATTAACTAGTGTGGTTTTATCTTCAACCTCACGGCGTAAATTATTGCTTTTGTCTGAGTGAGTTTGCACCGTGGGGCAGGTGTTAGTTTTATTGGGTGGCTGTTGTGCAAAGGCCTTAGGCGCACTAAAGCTTACAAGGGCTAAGCTTATACAACAGTGTGCTATCCACTTTTTATTCACCATTGAACCTCTTCAATACTACTGCCAATACGAGTCGTAATATCAGCTTACATCATTGTTATTACAATGTAAGTAAAAGGTATGGATTTTGAAACTAATTAATTGTTACCGTTATGCACTTTTGTTAATTAGAGCATATACGAGGCGTTTTAGCTTAAGTAAAAAGCAAGGGCTGCCAATAAGTGCTCGGCTTCTTGGCCTTCGCCATTAATCCAAATACTTTCGCTGTAGTGTTCAAAGTTTAAATTAAAGGTTTGTTGTTGATAGCTAAAGCGCAATTGATGACGGTCAGCACCGGCTGCGTAGTCAATAATTGTTATTTCATCTGCGTGTAAAAACAATGTGCTCCACAGCTCAAAGTCTTCATCGTGGGGTGGTTCTACGGGGCTAACTACAATGCATTTATGGGCGTGATTATATTCAATCTGGGTCATAGGGTTCTTAATTGGTTGCTAGGTAGTTGCGAATTGCAGTTAAAAATTCGCCGCCATATTTGTTGAGTTTAGTAAAGCCAACGCCCGACACCTTTAAAAACTCGCTGTCGTTGGTAGGCATTAACTGCGCCATTTCGGCGAGGGTTTTATCGTTAAATACAACGTACGGCGGTACGTCGTCGGCATCAGCGAGCTCTTTACGCAGAGCCCGTAAGCGGGCAAATAGTTTTTTGTCGTAATTAAACTGCGCTAGTTTATCTTGGTATACGTGCTTAGCTTGCAAGCGAGGCTCGGCAAGTTGTAAGGCGTATTCACTTTTAAGTACTGCGCGCGCTGCTTCGGTTAAGCGCAGCGAGGCACCTTGGGTAATATCTTGGCTTAATAAGCCTTGGTGTATAAGTTGGCGTAATATACTGAGCCAAAATTCACTGCTTTTATCTTTACCTATACCATAAGTGCTGAGTTCGTGGTGGTTATTGTCGCGTATGCGGCTGGTATTGGCACCACGTAATAACTCTACAATATAGCCTAAGCCAAAGCGCTGCCCTGCTCGGTATACACACGAAAGTGCTTGCTGTGCTACTAATGTGCCATCAAAGCTTTTTGGCGGATTAATGCAAATATCGCAGTTGCCACATTGCTCGCGTTTATACTCGCTAAAGTAATTTAATAATATTTGCCGACGACAGGTTTGCGCCTCGGCAAAACTGGCCATGGCATTAAAACGCTGCTCTTCTACGCGGCGACGTTGCTCATCGTCTATGTCTTCAAAAAAGCGCCTAACGCGGCCTATATCGGCGGGATCAAAATACATAATGGCTTCTGCGGCTAAGCCATCACGCCCAGCGCGACCGGTTTCTTGGTAGTAGGCTTCAATACTTTTTGGAATATCGTAATGTAGTACAAAACGCACATTTGGTTTATTTATGCCCATACCAAAGGCAACGGTTGCAACCACTATTTGAATGTCATCGCGGGCAAATCCGGTTTGCACAAATTGGCGTTGTTCATTGCTCATGCCTGCATGATACGCTGCGGCATTTAAACCTGCATCTGCTAGTTTTTCGGCAATGTCATCAACGCGTTTACGGCTGGTGCAGTAAATAATGCCACTTTGATTTTTTTGCTCCTTTAAATAGCGCAGTAGTTGCGCCATGGGCTTGAACTTTTCTTCGATGGTGTAACGAATATTAGGCCTGTCGAAGCTGCCGGTATGTATATAGGGCTGTTGTAATTTTAATTGCTCAACTATATCAAAGCGTGTGGCTTTATCAGCCGTGGCGGTCAGTGCCATCATAGGCACATGATGGAAGCGTTGTTTAAGCTCATTTAATCTAAAGTAATGCGGTCTAAAGTCGTGCCCCCAATGCGATACGCAATGTGCTTCGTCAATTGCAAATAAGCTAATATTTAAGTGGCTTAGTCGTTCAGTAAATTCATGCTGAAGTACTTTTTCAGGGGCAACATACAGTAATTTTATTAGCCCTTGGTGCAGTTGCTGGTACACTAATTGTTGCTCTTCGCGAGCCAAGCTATTGTTAATATAAGCGGCTTTTACACCTAGTGCTTGCAGTTGCGTTACTTGATCTTGCATGAGCGAGATAAGCGGAGAAATAACCACGGTAACACCATCAAGCACTAAAGCAGGTACTTGATAACACACAGACTTACCACCGCCTGTAGGTAATAGTACTAATGAGTCTTGGCCGTTTATAGCTGCGTCGATAACGGCTTTTTGGCCATCGCGAAACTCGCTGTAGCCAAACACTTGTTTAAGAACCGTGTCGGGCTTGCGGACCAATGTGCTAGGTGTTGGGATTAGAGTATTCATCGGCGGCTATTTTAGTGTTTTTTTTATGGGATGTCTTTAGCTTAGCGGTAAATGATTTAATTAGTGCCTCGTGGTTTTGCTTCAGGTATGCTTAATTCGTCATACCAGTGTTAATTTAAACATAGAGAATAATAATGAATAAAGAAATGTTAATTGAACAAGTAGGCGCACTGTTTGTAAACGGCATGCCATTTAATCAGTTTTTAAATATCTCGGTAGAGTCGCTTAGCCCTGAGCAAGCTAAAATTACCTTCCCATGGCAGGATGTATTTATAGGCAATCCTGCGCAAAAAATTCTTCACGGCGGTATTATATCAGCGGTGCTCGATAATGTGGGCGGCATGCTTGCAGCAGCCAGTGTTATCGATAAGTTAACCGACTTAGACATTCCTAGCGTACAGCAAAAGCTAGCTACCTTAGGCACTATTGATTTACGCACAGATTATTTACGCCCTGGTAAAGGGGAGATATTTACAGCCAGTGCTACTTTGATACGCTCTGGGAATAAAGTGTGTGTATGTAGAATGGAGCTGCACAACGAAAAGGCAATACAAATTGCTTATGGCACCGGTACGTATTTAGTTGGCTAAAGTTGTTAAAATAAATTGTCTTGCGTTTAGGTTTACTCGCCTCAAAATAAATCACTTAATAGCGCAAATTGATATAAACTGTCGGCCTTTTAGTATTAGTAAGTATTATATATGTCGATTGCAAACGAGCAGCGTAAAGGCGGCATTTTTGCCTGTTTAGCTTTTTTAATGTGGGGCCTCGCGCCTATTTATTTCAAACAAATTCAGCATGTTTCTGCCTTTGAAATTTTAACTCACCGTGTTGTCTGGTCTGTGGTTTTTTTAGTGCTTGTGGTTAGTGTGCTTAAATATTGGGATAAAGTTAAGCGTATAGTTGCTCAGCCAAAAATTATTTTAATGTTAGTGCTTACCTCCTCTATACTGGGCTTTAATTGGGGGTTGTTTATTTGGGCTGTTAACAATAACCATATGCTTGATGCCAGTTTAGGGTATTACATTAACCCACTACTTAATGTGCTGTTGGGCATGCTATTTTTAGGTGAGCGGCTGCGAAAATTACAAGGGTTTGCGGTGTTTTTAGCCTTTGCTGGCGTGCTACTGCAATTGGTCAGTTTTGGCTCGTTTCCGGTGGTGGCGTTTTCGCTTGCAACGTCTTTTGCTATTTATGGCTTAGTTCGTAAAAAGTTACCTGTTGAAGCGCTGCCAGGCATTTTACTCGAAGCGCTAATTTTATTGCCGGTTGCTTTAATTTACTGGTGGGTAATGGCACCAACGCCTACTTCCGATTTAGCCCTAAACGATTGGCATACCAATGCGCTGTTAATTAGTGCCGGTATTATTACTACCTTGCCGCTGCTTTGCTTTACCGGAGCGGCCAAGCGTTTGCAGTACACAACATTGGGCTTTTTTCAGTACATAGGGCCAAGCTTAATGTTTATGCTTGCTGTGGTGTTTTACGATGAAGTGTTTGATGCAGAGCGAGTGATTACATTTGCCTGTATTTGGAGTGCGCTGGCTATATTTACGTGGGACTCTTATCATCAATCACGTAAGCGTAAAAAGGCGGCTATAACTGCCGCCGAAGTTTAATACCTATGCGTAATAATAGTTAATTATTTTGAGGAGCTAAACATGGCGTTAGCTATCGTTATGTTTAATCCTCAAAATAGAATACTAGTTTAGGCAAGTTGATAAAATAGTGTGAAGGTTTAGCTTATTACTTTATTGCGGCCGGTTTCTTTTGCATCATATAGTTTTAAATCGGCCTGTTTAAGTAGCTCATCTATTTGGTAAATAGGGCCGCTTGCAAAACCAATAGAAATTGTAAATTTAATTTTTTCTTGGCTAAATTCTTGGCTATTAAGCTCTATAAATTGCCTAAATCCTTCAAGGCGTTTTAGCGCTTGCGCTGTGGTTGCATCAGTAAAGTAAACGGCAAATTCTTCACCGCCTAAGCGAGCGACTAACTGCTTTTCAAAGTACTTTTTAAAACACACCGCCAATCCTTTGAGGACTTCATCGCCAGCATCGTGGCCGTATGTATCGTTAATCGATTTAAAATGGTCTATATCAAGCATGGCAAGCGCGCCATCTTGATTCGATTTTTTTAAATACTTGAGTGACTTGCTCGACTCTTCAAAAAAGTAGCGGCGATTAGGTAGTTTTGTTAAGTAGTCGGTATTTGCTTGGCGTTTAATTGTTGCTATTTGTTCAAGCATGTCGACGTTTTGGCTTAGTCGACAGTAAAACTCTTCGCTGTTAAAGGGTTTATGGAGGTAGTCATTAGCACCATTTTTTAAAAATAGGCTCGATAATGCTGATGAGTCGGCACCCGAAATACCGATAATGGCTTTTTCGTCATTACTGTAAAGTCTGCGAATTTCAGCGCATAACTCATCACCATTCATGTTTGGCATTTCGTTATCGGTAATAATAACAGCCACGTCTTTTTGGCTTTCAAGTACCTCTAGCGCGTCTTTGCCGTCCTTTGCCTCGAGTATTTGATACTTATGGCGTTTTAGTAAATTGCAAATATATTTACGTGTAGAGGTGGAGTCGTCGACGACCAACACTTTTACGTTTTCGTTACGTGGTAAACGGCTTAGTTGTTTTTCTAGGTATTGGTAAGCTTGTTTGTTTTCTTTGATTATGTAATCAATTATTGGGTACTTTTCTACTGTGTCGCGAGTTTGTTTATCTATGTTACCTGTCATTACGATGGTAGGAATGTCGGCATTAATAGTATGCGGAATCGCCTCTCCCGCGGGAGCATCAGGGAGGATAAAATCAACAACGGCACAAAAGTAGCTATTGTGTTTTATTAACTCTTTGGTTGCCGCTAAAGATTTGGCTATGTCTACTTCGTAGCCCGCTTTAAGCGCGATATGCTTTTGCACACGCGCTATAGTAGGCGTATCTTCAACTATGAGTATTTTTCGCGTCACGTAATAACCTTGTTTGATATTTTGCAAAATTGTTTGCTTATACAAGTTGTAACTGTTAAAACGCAAAAAAGCAAATAAGTTAGAGGCTTATACGCTATCAGACTCGCTATAATCTTCTTGGCTTATTGGCATTGGCCCTGACATTTTTGAGCGACCAAAAAGTGTATGAAACTTAGTTTTACAGGTTGTTAGTTTTAAATATTTAACCCACGCTTTTTCGATTGGGTTTGTAGGCTCTTTACTATCACAAACTACGTCAACAAATTGCTCTTGTAGGGCATTTTGTGGCGCTAAAGTTTTATTATAAAGCCCTTTTAGTACAACACCGTGTTGCTCTAATATGCTGGCTTCTAATAAGGTAAAGTTTCCGCTGCGGCTAAACCCGCGAGGAAAGTTTTGATCATCATAAAATTGACGTTGGCTAACAAACGCTTGGCGAAGTAGTGAAATATCGTTGCTCATAACTGTATCCTCATACCCTGTTTATTGCTGGAGTATGATGCAAGTTTGACAATTTATTAAACAAGTTATTTTTATCGTGAGGATAAAAAATTGGATATAGATTTATTAAAAACATTTGTAGAGGTTGTGCGCACGCGTCACTTTGGTAAAGCGGCTGAAAACCTGTATATCACGCAATCGGCAGTAAGCTTTCGAATTCGCCAGTTAGAGCAGGGGTTGGGTGTAAACTTGTTTATTCGCCAGCGTAACAACATTCAATTAACGGCGCCAGGAGAGCGATTACTTCCGCATGCTAAAATGATCATCACCGGCATGCAGCGCGCCAAAGTGGATGTGGCACTTGCCGATAACATGCACAAGCAAATAAGTTTAGCGGGTACGCCTAATATATGGGATGCGTTTTTACAATTTGGTATTACTAATATTGTTTCGGCTATGCCTGGGGTGTCGTTGGTCGCTGAGGTTAAAGCCCAACAAGAAAGCACGCGGTTATTGTTAGAGCGTACGCTTGATTTAGCCATATTATTTGACCCCCCTAAAGTAGACGAGCTGGTGGTTGAGCGAATTTGCGAGCTGCCAATTATTCCGGTAAGTGGCTATGACACGGCCACAAACGAGAACTTTTTTGATAATCAATATGTATACGTTGATTGGGGCACAACTTTTTCGTTATGGCATGCGCGTCAGTTTACCGGTAAAACGCCACCCTATTTTAGAACCAGTACGGGGCGTATTGCGCTGGATTTAATCCTTCAGTGTGGTGGCAGTGCGTTTATCCCCGAGGTACTTGTTGAGTCTCATTTAGAAAAAGGTGAGCTGTTTCATGTAAAAGATGTAGAGCATACTTCGCGTGATATTTTTGTGGCCTACCACAGAGACAACGACCAAAAAGAGTTAATAGAAACCTTGATCAACTTACTGCCTAAAATAAATGCTTATCAGCCTATTGATGAACATTAAATAACGACTATGATTTTTAAAGAGGTTGAATAGGTACAATTTTGTTTATTAAATATTCATGTCGGTTTGTTTTCAGAATTTAGACACTTTTATTAAAATAAAAAGACAAAAATGTTTCCTTTGTAATATATCTGTCATTTAACGGTGACAAACTGCAGCTGTTTTAAAAAATTAGTCTTGTGATTATCGAGGAAATAACATGAATTTTGTAAAATCGAGCTTATGCGTTGCTTTAGTAAGTGGTTTATCTTTTAGTGCGCTTGCAGACGTTGATGTATACGGTAAAGCTAATGTTACTGTGCAATCGTCTGATGATGGTGAAGGGTCTTTCACTGAAATTAAAAGTAATGCATCTCGCTTTGGCCTAAAAGGATCTGAAAAGATTACTGATGGATTAGAAGCAGTTTATAAGTTTGAGTTTCAAGTTGATGTATCTGATGCTGACTCGAAAGGTGATAATGACGACAATATTTCTGCACGTAACCAGTACGTAGGTTTAAAAGGTGCCTATGGTCAAGTTGTTGTGGGTCGTAACGATACAGCGCTTAAACAATCACAAGGTAAGTTAGATTTATTTAATGACCTTGAAGGCGATATTAAAAATGTTTTTAAAGGTGAAAACCGCTTAGGTGATTCGATCACTTATACATCTAAAAGCTACGAAGGCTTTAAAGTACTTGCTACATTTATTGCCGAGGACGATGTAGATGCAGATAACGGTTATTCAATGGCAGTGACCTACGGTGACTCTGCGCTTAAAAAGAGTGCGGTATACGCCTCGGTTGCAGCTGATAGCGAAGTAAATGGTTACGATGTAGTACGTGCATCAATTCAAGGTAAAGTAGAGAGCTTTAAATTAGGCGCTATGTACCAAACTCAAGAAAAAGTAGACGGTAGCGCAGAAGCAGACGGCTATTTATTAAACGCAGCCTACAGCATGGGTAAAAACACATTTAAAGTGCAATATCAAGCAATGGACTTTGATGACAGTGATGACAAAACGGCAGTTTCTGTAGGTGTTGATCATAAATTAAATAAAAACATTAAAGTATTTGGTTTTTACTCAAGCTTCGATATGGACAACAATGTTGACCAAGACTACGTTGGCCTAGGTATGGAATACAAGTTTTAAGCGTTGCTTAAACACTCCCTTTATTAACCGCGCTCTGATGAGCGCGGTTTTTTTTGCTTTAAATTATTTACTTACCCGCCCATAATAGACCCTCATTTGGAATGGGGTGAAATTCCTCAACTATTCCCGTAACTGTAATTAGCACCAGGCTTTAAGTCAGATACAAATGAAACATATCAATTAGCTTGAGAAGTGTTAGATTGGTATACTTTTTTAACGAGCGGGTAAACTCATTTTTATTGATGCACTAGCTTTTTAGCTTTGTGTTAGTGAGTGCACGCTTTCTAAGGACTCACTTTTGCAAACTACATTAGCGCCAAATACACCCTTGTTAAATGTTAAAAATGTGTCGTGGGAAGTCGATAACCGCGTCATTTTAAATAATATTAATTTACGCATAGCTAAGGGTAAGTTTGTTGGCTTAATTGGCCCAAATGGGGCGGGTAAGTCGAGCCTACTGCGCTGTTTGTATCGCTTTAATAAACCCACCGTTGGTAACGTTACCTTTAATCAGCAGGATATTTGGCAGCTTAAAAATGAAGACTACGCAAAATATGTTGCTGTGGTGCTACAAGAAACACCTGCGCAATTTAACCTCACATTATTTGATGTGGTTGCCCTTGGGCTTACGCCCCATAAATCTTTATTTAGCGCCACCACCCACAACGATAAACAAAAAATAACACAGGCTATAAAAACCGTAGGACTTGAGCACCAGTGTAAGCAAAATTTTGAGTCGCTTTCGGGGGGCGAAAAGCAGCGTGCGTTGATTGCCCGCGCCATAGTGCAGCAACCGCAATTACTCATCATGGATGAGCCAACCAGTCATTTAGACGTTAAATACCAAATACAAGTGATGGAACTGGCAAAATCGCTAGGGGTCACTGTGTTTGCCTCATTTCATGATTTAAATTTAGCGGCCGCTATGTGCGATGAGCTGGTGGTTATTAATAAAGGCAAAATAACACATACAGGCTCGCCTGCGCAGGTACTTAGTGAGGACATGCTAGCAGATATTTTTGGAGTATGTGCGCGCGTAACTTGCCATCCACAGCGCACAGAAAAAGGCCAAACTATCCCTCATATAACTTACTTTTATGGCTATTAATTAAATGGATATAACAAAAATAAACCAGTGGACAACATTTATAGCAGCCGTATTAATTGCACTGCTCAGCCTTTTTAGTGCACTGAGTTTTGGCGCCGCAGATACGCCGCTAAGTGATGTGCTCAAAGGGATTTTATCAGCAGGAGAGGGCTCGTTTAACGCGCGTATTATTTATGAGCTTAGATTACCCCGTACCTTACTTGCTTTTATGGCGGGCGCAGGTTTGGCTATAGCAGGGCTTATTTTACAAACGGTTACCCGTAACCCGCTTGCTGATCCGTATTTATTTGGCATATCGTCAGGCGCGTCGTTTGGGGTAGTGCTGCTTATGGCTGTTGCGGGTATTAGTGCTGGGTTTATGTTATCGGCTGCGGCCTTATTAGGGAGCTTTTTAGCAATGGGTTTATTGATACTTATTGCTGGGCGGCAAAAAAGCTCGCAAGTAGAGTCTATGTTGCTAGCGGGGGTGGCACTGTCATTTTTATTTAGCGCATTTACAAGTTTATTGTTGTATTGGAGCGACCCGCAAGCAGTGGCTGGTATTTTGTTTTGGACGTTAGGTAGCTTTGCCCGCGCACAATGGACCACGTTATGGTTGCCATGCATGGTTATAGTGGTGTGCATTAGCTTTATGCTGAGCTTTAAAAGGCAGTTAAATGCGCTATTACTTGGCGATGAAAGCGCGATAACGCTTGGCGTGCGTGTGCACCGTTTTAGAATTTTAATGTTGGTATTGAGCTCATTAATAACGGCTGTGCTGGTGGCCTTATGTGGCGGTATTGGTTTTGTAGGTTTAATGGTGCCGCACATAGTGCGCTTTTTTATATCTCAGGGCAGTACCGCTGGCTTACTAATTACCAGCTTAGTGGGTGGCACGTTTATGGTGTGGGTCGATGTGCTTTCGCGCTCATTACTTAAAAACCAAGAGCTCCCTGTAGGGGTGATTACAGCAGCTATGGGTAGCGTATTTTTTTTAAGCTTACTCTTTTTTAAAAAAACAAAGGCATAGTGCTGATGAAAACCTTAATGATTCAAGGCACGACGTCAGATGCCGGAAAAAGCACTTTAGTCGCTGCGCTTTGCAGAGTGTTTGCAAAGCGAGGCGCAAAGGTTGCGCCTTTTAAACCGCAAAATATGGCGCTTAATAGCGCGGTTACAAAAGAGGGCGGAGAAATAGGCCGTGCGCAAGCTTTGCAAGCCATAGCCGCTAAAGTAGAGCCTCAAAACGACTTTAACCCCATATTGCTCAAACCAAATAGTGATACGGGAGCGCAAGTCATTGTACATGGAAAAGCCATTAGTAATATGGAGGCAGGGGCATATCATAATTATAAACAGGTTGCGATGGATGCAGTGCTTGCCTCGCATAAACGCTTAGCTAAACAGTTTGATTTATTATTGGTTGAGGGCGCAGGCAGCCCTGCAGAAATAAACCTGCGCGAAAACGACATTGCCAATATGGGTTACGCAGAAGCGGTAGATTGCCCTGTCATTATTATTGCCGATATAGACAAAGGCGGTGTGTTCGCGCATTTAGTGGGTACATTAGCGCTGCTAAGCGAATCCGAGCAAGCGCGCGTAAAAGGCTTTGTTATAAACCGTTTTAGAGGCGATATAAGTTTACTGCAAAGCGGGCTTGATTGGCTTGAGTGCTATACAAAAAAACCAGTGCTTGGAGTACTGCCCTATTTACATGATTTAGCCCTTGATGCTGAAGATGCCGTTGCTATAGATAACAAGGTGACGACTGCCACTATTAATATAGCCGTGCTTTTATTGCCGCATATTAGTAACCACACCGATTTTGATGCATTACGGCTGCACCCAAATATTAATATCAATTATGTACGCCACACACACGTGATCCCACCAGTTGATCTGATTATTATTCCTGGCAGTAAAAACGTGCTGGGCGATTTAAGCTTTGTAAAAAGTGAAGGCTGGGATACGCAAATACAGCGCCACATACGTTATGGCGGTAAAGTGTTGGGTGTATGTGGCGGCATGCAAATGTTAGGCAAAAGCATTGCTGATCCGATGGGAGTGGAATCGTCATTAAAGCGTGTTAAAGGCCTTGGATTAAGTGACTTTGATACCACTCTTAGCACACAAAAAGTACTTACTAAAGTAACCGCAACTATGCAGTTAAATGATAATAAAACCCCCTGTAGTGGTTACGAAATACATGCGGGCATTAGTGAAGGCGCAGCACTTAATAAGCCATTTTTAATGTTTAACGCGCACCCTAATGGATTTGTAAGCGATGGTTTTATTAGTGATGACAATGCCATTGCTGGTACTTATTTACACGGCTTGTTTGATGAAGCCAACGCCACATTGCAAATTTTAAACTGGGTAAAACCAGAGGTCGCAATAAAGCCCATTAGTATTGCTAAGCACCGCGAACAGCAGTTAGAACGCTTAGCCACTATGTGTGAGACACACTTAAACATACAACATATTATATCGATTTATGAAGGACACAATAATGACAGATAAAAGCAACGATAAGCACCAGCAGCGCCAGCAAAAAGTAAAAGAACAGGTAGATGCGCGTGTGGCCGCAGCGCAAGAAGTAAAAGGTATATTTCAAGTAATTACAGGAAATGGTAAAGGTAAATCAACCTCGGGCTTTGGTGTGGTTGCACGTTGTGTTGGTCATGGTAAAAAAGCTGCTGTGTGTCAGTTTATTAAAGGCACATGGGAGTGTGGAGAGCGTAACTTATTACAAGGCGCAGGGGTTGAATTTGCCGTGATGAATACAGGGTTTACGTGGGATACGCAAAACAAAGAAGCAGACACCGCAGCCGCGCAAGCAACATGGCAAGAGGCAAAGCGTATGCTGGCCGATAGCAGTATTGATTTGGTATTACTTGATGAGCTTACCTACATGGTGACCTACGGTTATATTGATTTAGATGAGGTAGTAAACGCGCTAAATAATCGCCCTTCCATGCAGTCGGTTATTATTACAGGTCGTGCAGCGCATCGCACGTTAACTGACCTTGCCGATACGGTAAGCGAAGTGCGTAATGTTAAACATGCCTTCGATTCAGGTATTAAGGCGCTTGAAGGATTTGATTACTAATGTACAACGCGTTTTTTGCTGCACTACTGTTTTTGTGTCTAGGGGGCAATGCTGCAGCGAGTGATACAACTACACAAGATAAACTACGTGTTGTTGCACTGGCTCCCCACATAGTAGAAAACCTATTTGCTATAGGTGCGGGGAGTAATATTGTTGGCACTGTTGATTACGCCGATTACCCAATTGAAGCTAAAAGTATAGAGCGGATTGGAGGTTACTATGGTATTTCCCTTGAGAAATTATTAGCGCTAAAACCTGATTTAGTGATTGCGTGGAAAAGCGGTAATCAAAGTGAAGATTTAGAGCAAATAAAGCGCCTAGGTATAAATGTTCACTTAAGTAACCCAACCACAATAGAGAGCTTGGCTAATGAGCTAATTACACTTGGCCAGCTTACTGGGTATGTTGAGCAAAGTCAGCAGGTAGCAGCAAACTTTACAAAAAGGTTAGCTGCAATTAAACAGCGCTACCATAGTAAAGAGCCGCTAAGTGGTTTTTATCAGCTTTGGGCTGAGCCCATGATGACAGTAAATAATAAAACTTGGATAAACCAGCTTATTGAGATTTGCCAAGTAAGCAATGTATTTGCACACAGCCCAACCGACTACCCGCAAATAAGTATTGAAAACGTGATGATTAAAAAACCACAGATTATTATTATTCCTGATGAACACGCCGATAAGCCACAACCTAAAATTAATTGGCAAAAATGGCCAGAAGTTCCCGCTGTAAAACACAATCAATTTGTACGTGTAAATGCTGACTTACTGCATAGATTTTCGCCGCGCATGCTAGATGGCTTGGCTAATATGTGTGATAAAATAGATGCATCACGCAAACAAATTAAGAGTATACAATGAGCGATTGGTCAGCCTTTTTAGAATATGAATTACAGCAGCCTTATATGCAGCAAACGTTAGATTATGTCGCAAAGCGCCGCGAAGAAGGGGTTGCTATTTACCCGCCAGAGTCACAAGTATTTAGCGCCTTTGAAGCTACAGCCCTTAACAATATTCGCGTGGTTATTTTAGGCCAAGACCCATACCACGGAGAAGGCCAAGCCCATGGTTTATGTTTTTCTGTGTTGCCAGAGGTTAAAAAGTTACCGCCGTCGCTAAAAAATATGTACAAAGAATTGGCAACGGATATTCCCGGTTTTGACATACCAGAGCATGGTTACTTACAAAACTGGGCTGAGCAGGGCGTGTTTTTACTCAATACCGTACTCACGGTTGAGTCAGGCCAAGCCCACTCACATAAGCATTTAGGGTGGGAGCAATTTACCGATAACGTGATAGCTCATATAAATGCACACTGCAAAGGGGTCGTGTTTATTTTATGGGGCGCTCATGCACAAAAAAAAGGTAAAAATATTAACAGCGCTCGCCATCATATTTTAAAAGGGCCGCACCCATCACCGCTTTCTGCGCATCGTGGTTTTTTTGGTTGTAAGCACTTTTCACAAACAAATGAATTATTACAAGCCCAAGGCGATAAGCCCATTAATTGGCAGGTTTAATTGATATAGTAAAAAGGCTTTCATACGTGAAAGCCTTTTGATTAGTTGATGTGTATTAAAATTAAAAATCTAGCTCATCAATTTCAATACTGTCTGTAAAAAAGTCTAACTCCTGTAGTTCTTTACGTAACCGTTGTTTGTCTTTTATGGCCTCAATCTCGCGCCACTTTCTTTTTTTATTCTTTTGAGAGGTTTTTCTTGTTGTATCAGGACCTTCTAATATCTCTAATATATCGTTTAGGCTATCCATGACTATCTCCTATTGATTTTAGTGAACCTCGAGAATACCTATACCACAGGCCTAGCTAAAATAGAATAAAAAAGTGACGAATTTGTTACAGGTATGTGATGCATTGATGAAGTTTAATACTAACTTTCTTTAATGGCCGCGCTATTTTGAGATAGAAAAAATAAATAAAAAAATACTAAAAGTTAGCTATTTAGCTGTGTAGGCAATGGTACATGCTGTGGCAGGTTAGTTTAAAGCAGAAGCGATTATATTAAAGGCACAAAAAAACGCCGCAGGTGCGGCGTTTAATAAATAATTAGCGCGTATTACATAGCTTTAAAACGTGCTTCTAGCTGCTCTTGTGCATCTGCGAATGAGCGAATACCCTCAGCTAGTTTTTCAGTTGCCATTGCATCTTGGTTATGTAACCAACGGAACTGCGATTCAGTAAGTGGAGCAGGCTTTGGCTCTTTAGGAATATCACTTTGCAGTAAGTATTCTTCAGCGCCTTCTAAATTGCCTAAATCTTCAAGTAGGTTAGGGCTAATTGTTAGCTTGTCACAACCTGTAAGTGCAATAATTTCGCCGGTATTACGGAAGCTTGCGCCCATAACAACGGTTTTGTAATCATGGCGTTTATAAAACTCAAAAATGCTACGTACAGATTGAACACCTGGATCTTGTAGCGGGTCGGTTGGTTTTTCCATACCATTTGCTACGTGCCAATCTAAAATACGGCCAACAAATGGCGAGATTAAAAATACATTTGCATCAGCACATGCACGTGCTTGAGCATCGCTAAATAATAAAGTCAGGTTACATTTAGTCCCTTCTTTTTCTAGCTGTTCGGCCGCTTTAATACCTTCCCATGTAGACGCAACTTTGATTAAAATTTTGTCTTTGCTTACACCTTCTTTTTCATAAAGGCTAAGCAAGGTATGGGCTTTATCAATAGTTGCTTGGGTGTCGAATGATAAACGAGCATCTACTTCTGTAGAAATATAACCAGGTACAATTTCGCTAATTTCTTTACCAATTAATACGGCAAAGTAGTCACATGCAAGTTCAAGCTGTTTAGCTGCATCTTGCTCTGTTTCTTTTGCATAGCTCCAAGCTTTATCTAAATAAGGCTTGTAAGCTTCAATCTCGCTCGCTTTTAATAAAAGCGACGGGTTTGTGGTTGCATCTTCAGGTTGATGCTTTTTGATCGCTTCAATATCGCCAGTGTCGGCTACGATAGATGAATGTTGTTTTAGCCTTTGTAGAGCGCTAGTCATTTGCCTTCCTCATTCCAAGCAAGTTAAAAGAAAATCTAAACTACCTTAATATAAGTATTCAATACTGCAACAGTGTGACAATGCTTGATAGGTCTTATGTCCTTATCAATAGAAAAACGACGATGCATGATTTATTAAGGTAGGATTTAGGCCATTGAGATTAATTTTCAATGGTATTTTATAAACAAAACGTGCTTTTCGTCTCATTTAATGTTGAAATTGACATTAAATAAATTACAAGTCAATAGCTAACTATGATCACTGTTATTTCACCAGCAAAAAATCTTGATTACGAAACGCCACCCGCAACAGATAAGTTCACTCAACCTGAATTACTAGAGCACAGCGAAGAGCTCATGAAAGTATGCCGTGAACTAACTCCAGCGCAAATTGGCAGCCTAATGAAAATTAGCGATAAGCTAGCAGGGCTTAACGCTGCGCGCTTTAGCGAATGGTCGCAACCATTTACGCAAAGTAATGCTAAACAAGCGGTGCTAGCCTTTAACGGCGATGTGTACGGTGGTTTAGATGCCGCAACACTTACTGCAGCCAACCTCGATTATGCGCAAAGCCATTTACGTATACTTTCAGGTTTATACGGTTTATTAAAACCACTTGATTTAATGCAAGCCTACCGCCTCGAAATGGGCACCAAGCTTGATAACCCTCGCGGTAAAAACTTGTATGAATTTTGGGGCAGTATTATTGCTAATAAATTAAACGAGGAACTAAAAGCGCAAGACGCACAATACCTCGTTAATCTTGCTTCAAATGAGTACTTTAAAGCAGTAGATAAAAAAGCGCTTAATGCACAAATTATTACGCCGCATTTTAAAGATTGTAAAAATGGTCAATATAAAGTAATTAGCTTTTACGCTAAAAAAGCACGCGGCATGATGGCCCGTTACATCATAGAAAACCAAGTAACGCAGCTTAGCCAATTAAAAGAGTTTAGTGTGGCGGGTTATTACTTTAGTCCTGAAGCAACCACTAAAGATCTTGAGCCTGTATTTATGCGCGACGAACAAAACTAAGCGTTTATACTCAGCAAACAATGAGTTAAAAAGCCATGCAATGCATGGCTTTTTTTATGCTGGCGCTAAACTTGCTAACTTCACCTACTATTAATGAGATAAAAAATAGATAGGTGTAAAAATATGATCAGTATTCCTTCAGTTGGCGAAGCCGAAAAGCTCATCGAAGAAAAACTCGGTGGGTGGTTTGATGTCGTTATTAGCCACATCCCAAACTTTATTGTGGCCGTGGTGATAGCCATTGTATTTTCAATAATAGCGCGCTTTGCCGGTCAGCTGATGAAAAACCTATTAAGGCGTTCACTCGACTCAAAACAAATAGCCGACCTAATGGCCTCTATTTTTAAGGTCATTGTGTTATGTGTAGGCTTATTTATAGCACTTGATTTTATGGGGCTAAAAGGCACCGTAACCTCGTTGTTAGCCGGTGCGGGTATTGTGGGTTTAGCCATAGGTTTTGCATTTCAAGACATGACCGAAAACCTAATTGCCGGTATTGCTATGGGCATACGCAAACCGTTTAAAGCAGGTGATGTTATAGAAACCGATGATGTATTTGGCTCAGTGCACTCAATAAACCTGCGTAACACGCTAATAGAGAGCTTTTACGGGCAGTTAATACTGGTACCAAACAAGGTATTATTTAGAAACGTGCTAAAAAATTACACCACGTTAGGCGTTAGGCGCATAGAAGTACCTGTTGGTATTTCGTACGGCGACGACATCGAAAAAGCCAAAGAAGTAATAGTAGATAAAATTAATGAATTTGACTTTGTAATACGCAAAGACGAAACCGCTGTATACGCAGAAGGCTTTGGCGACAGTAGCATTAATTTACTGGTATGGTTTTGGATTAAATACCCAGGTGAGCCAGACTTTATGACAGTACGCCACAAGGGCGTAGTGGCCGTTAAACAAGCACTCGATGAAGCTGATATTAGTATTCCATTCCCAATACGTACTTTAGATTTTGGTATAAAAGGCGGTGAAAAACTCGATGCCATGATAAGCGATAAAATAAGCCAGCAATCAACAAATAAAGAGGGTGATAATAATACTGATGCAAGCCAAGGTAAGTAAATAATTTAAAACTCACAAGGCAAAGGCATTGGGAAATAGTTACCGACTATCAGCGCGTTTTTACAAAGTAAAAGCGCGCTTTTTGTACTAAAAAAGGAATTGGTGAGCAAAAATATTTTAAGTTTTGCTACTCCCTTAAATACCCCGCGGGTATATGCACACTTTTTTATCCGGTGTGCTTTCAGGCTCTAGCGCTTTCACATTGCTGCTAGTTTAAGCTAAGTAACGCTAACCATCTACGCTGTTAATATTTCCAGCCTGCAACAATCCCAACCTGCAATAGTACCAGCCCATAATAATGCTTAACTAGTTTAAGAGCTCACACATGTGCTAGCTGCGTTAAAACTGCTGCAACTATAACAACTGCATCGGCGAGGTTACCCTATATTAAAATAGATTAATTAAATTACTACTGACGTTGGTTAAAGCTCTACAGAGTTTGTCGCTTCTTAAAGAACGTTTATATGAGTAGGGCACTGTGTGTTTTTTGTGTGAAGGGAGTAAGCTAAAATGCATTTACTAAGCTATTTAAACTGGTTTATGAATATGTTTGCAGCCGGTGAGATTATGCAGGCTATAAAAAGCGCCGCTTGTGTTGGAGTAACAAGCAGCGCTGAGAAATAAGTTTGGAAAAAGGTATATTAAATAACACTAATTTTATTACGGATAATTTTAACGCCATCCATGTTTTCTAAAAACTTTTGCGCAAGTGCACGTTGAAAACCTGTTTGCGCTTCACCGTATAAATCTACTTCACCGTCTTCTACCTGCACGCGAATATCGTTTAATGCTAAATTTGGGTTAGTGCGTAACGTATTGGTGATTGTTTGTTGTAAGTTAGGTTGAGTAGCCACACTGCTTACTACGGCTAAGTTAGTTGCTGCACTTACTTTTGTAGCGCAAGCTAATAAAAATAAACAACAAAATGATACTAAAGCGATAGTTAACTTAAAGCGGTTCATAACTTTATCCTTACATTACGGTTAATAGTGCAGCAATTATTAGCTGAGTTACTTTCTCAGTTACAATTTCGATGCCAATTTTAATTTATTGAAATGTAAGGGTATTTTGTTAAGTGGAATTTCAGGTGGGCAATAATTACATTTTAATGGGAATGAGTTACATGCTTGGGTTACATTTGTAACAGGTACAAATAAGCCGGCAATTGCCGGCTTATTTAGGGGTTATTTCTTTTTATTTTTAGCTTTGGCTTTTTTCTTAGCTTTCATCTTTACAGGGTCTTTACGCTTTTTAGCGGGTGGCTTAGCCTCTTTATGCTGTGGCTCAAGCCCTTTAATTATACGGCGCTTAAGCTTTTGCTCTGTGTAGCGTTCAACCTTGTATAAAATACCAATGTCGTGTGCTTCAACAAGCGATATTGCAATCCCTTTTTTACCAGCACGGCCAGTACGGCCAATACGATGTACATAAACATCGGCAGTGCGTGGCATATCAAAGTTAATTACGTGGCTAATGTCAGAAACGTCAATACCACGGGCCGCAACGTCGGTTGCTATTAATATGCGCGTTTTACCACTGTGAAAGTTTTCCATGGCTTTCATGCGCTTATCTTGCGGCATTTCTCCACGTAGCCATGCTGCTTTTACACCATTATTAGTAAGCTCACCAATAAGTGTTTCTAGGCGCTCACGGGTTTTAACAAATACAATGGCTTTACTTACGTCTGGGCCATTTAAGGTATTAACCAACAGCTCAAGCTTGTGGTGGTAGTCATCAGCAAGGTGAACCCACTGGTGAATTTTTGCTTTTTCTTTACGCGATGATTCCGCCTCAAGTAACGCTGGGTCGTTTAAAATACGCTCAGCAAATAACTCAACGCTATCGCCTTCTAAAGTCGCAGAGAATAAAAAGCACTGACGACGGTTTTTAGCTTCGTCACATATGCGCAGCATTTCTTTTCTAAAGCCCATGTCTAACATGCGGTCAGCTTCATCAAGAATAAGCATTTCTACGTTTTCAGCATGGAAATTTTCGGTTTCAAGGTATTCCATTAAACGCCCTGGTGTGGCGATTAAAATATCGTTATTGTTTTCAAAAATTTCTTTGTGGGTACCGTAGTTTATACCACCTGTTACTACACCAATTTTAAGGTGAGTGCCTTTAGCAAGCAGTTCACATTGCTCATGAATTTGATAAGCCAGTTCACGGGTTGGGGTCATTATTAACACACGTGCAAAACCTGGGTCGCGACGCGGAAAATCCATTAAGTATTGAATAGCCGGAATTAAAAATGCCGCCGTTTTACCTGTGCCAGTAGGTGCTGATGCTAAAATATCGCGACCTTGCAGCGCTTCAGGAATAGCTTGTTGTTGAATGCTGGTTGGTGTCTCGTAGCCCATTTTATCAATGGCGTTGAGTAGTTTAGTATCAAGATCAAATTCAGAAAATTGCATAGAGTGTCTAAAATAAGGGACAATTACCTGCAATTATACGCGCTATACGCCAGTTGGTGAATGAAAAGGTGAAAAAATGTCAGGGTTTACGTTTAAACAATTTAAGGTTGAGCACGATAAGTGCGCCATGAAAGTCTCAACCGATGGCATTTTACTTGGCGCTTGGGCTAATTTAAGTGATGCAAAGTCACTACTCGATATAGGCACAGGCACCGGTTTACTCGCACTTATGTGTAAACAGCGCCAACCGGCACTTAGTATAACTGCTGTTGAAATTGATGAAGCAGCTTACAAGCAAGCACAACAAAATATAGCCTCTAGTCCGTGGCCAAATATCACAGTAAAGCACACCACTATTCAAACGTTTAAACAGGCGCTGCCATTTGATATTGTGATATCTAACCCCCCTTATTTTAACCACAGCTTAAAAGGGCTAAGCGATGCCCGTAACACCGCACGCCATACCGATGGTTTAAGTTTTGACGAGTTAATACATGCCTATATGCGTTTAAGCCATAAGCATTCGTGTTTTAACGTAATTTTACCCACCACAGAGGCGGGCATATTTATTGAATTGGCAAAACAAAACGGGCTTTATTTAAACGCGCACTGCCAAGTAAAAACCACACCAAGTAAAGCATTTAGCCGCAGTTTAATGCGCTTTAGCTTAGTAAACACTTTACCTGAGCTTACCTCCCTATGCATAAAAGATGAAAACAATCGCTACAGCGATGATTATATTGCGTTATGTAAAGGGTTTTACTTGAAGATGTAATGTTAAAACTACTCTTGCTATGATAATAAAAAATTTTGTAGGAATTTAAAAATGAAAGGAATGAACAAGCTAGGGTTTCTAACTACACTTGCTGCGGCTTTATTTTTAAGCCAAGGTGCGCTTGCAAACATGACTCCTGTTGGGCTTTGGAAAACCATAGATGAAGACACCAACGAATCTAAATCGTACGTACGTATTACTCAAAACGATAAGGTGTTAAGTGGTAAAGTTGAGACTATTTTAGACCCTGCTAAACAAACCGGTATTTGTAAAGAGTGCGATGGCGCATTAAAAGATCAGCCTATTTTAGGGATGACTATTATCACTGACGTTAAGCCAGAAGGTGATGGCGTGTGGGGCGATGGTGAAATACTTGACCCTACAAATGGTAAAACCTATACCGTGCAACTAACGCCACAAAACAACGGTAAAACGTTAGAAGTACGTGGCTATATTGGCTTTTTTTACCGTAACCAATATTGGGAGCGCATAGAGTAGCGTTACTCGCTTGCTGTTTTTAAAAATTCGCGTTTAAGCCACGCTCGTAATGCGCTTACTTGTGGGTGATTAAGCATGGCGTGGCTTGTTGCAAAATAAAACTGCTGATGCGGATTTACAATGCTTTGGCCAATTTGCGTGAGCATGCCGTGCTTAATATCGTCGCATACAAATTGTTTGTGGGTGACCAAAACGCCAAGCTGGCGCATAGCGGCTTGCGTTGCTTGCACTGAAATATTAAAGGTTAAGTTATTATGCTGCTTAGGCTGCGCTAAATTATTGGCCTCGCACCATGTTTGCCAATCGTTTTGCCTACGTGGGTTGGTAACGTAGATTGCTTTAAAACGCTGCAGCAAATTTTGCGCGGTTAATTCATCTTTATTTAATCCAACTAAAAGTTGTGGGTTACACACTAAAATTAACTGATCGTCGGCTAGCTTTTCACAGTGATATTTTTGCCACTGATCGGGCTGACCATGAATAATCGCTGCATCAATCCCTTCGCGATCTAAATCAAATTCTCCCACCAAGTTAGAAATACGGATGTCACTATTTGGCGAAATGCGCTGAAAATCAGCCACCCTAGGGATCCACCAGTGCAGAGCTAGCGAGTTAACCATATTGAGTGTTAAATAGGTTGGCTCATTCGCTGTGTTTTTTGCCTCTTGGCTGGCAGCTAAAATTTCAGCCATGGCTGGGGCTATGCGTTTGTAATAGCGCTCACCTACAGGGTTGAGTTCAACGCGGCGACCAATACGATTAAAAAGTGGCGTATTCAGTTGTAACTCTAAAGCTTTAATTGACTGACTTATTGCAGAGTGACTAATACTTAGCTGCTCAGCCGCGAGCACCATGCTGCCAGTTTCGGCAACAGCTATAAACGTATAGAGAGATTTTAACGGCGCTGATTTAATCATAGGATACTTATTAACAGTTAAGTTTTACTTACAGGTTAGTTTAGTATTATTCGCTTTTATATTTATAAAGTACACGTAAAATTAGCACCATAAAAGCACATACCAATTTTTTAAAAAATAATAAATAGATTAAAAAAATTAAGCTTTTTAAATCGGTTTTTATTAATTTTTTATTCAAAGGATAACTGCGGTGACGTTAAATTCTCGTGCTAGTGTGTTTATGCTGCTCTCTACATTTACCTTGGCGTTAAATAGCTTTATAGCCAAGTTACTTACCGATTACTTTAGCACCAGCGAAGTGGTTTTTTTACGGGTGTTTTTACCCGCGATTATTATGCTGGCTTTGGCGGCGGGTATTAAATGGCAACTGCCTAATAAATCAGCATGGCGAACCTTTGCTATTCGCGCAATTTTTATAGTGCTGTGCCAAAACTGCTTTTTAGTGGCGCTAAATACTTTAACGCTGGTGGAGGCGGTTATTTTATTTAGCACTGGGCCGTTATTTATACCGCTAATAGAGCGAGTACTTTTTAAAACTAAATTAAATTGGCTATTACTACCTACAATGGCGCTTATGTTTGCGGGTGTGATTATTCAAAATATTCATAGCGATGGCATACAATGGCGCTGGAGCTTATTAATTGGCTTAGGGGCAGGGGTTTTTAATGCTTGCTCGCAAATTACCTTGTTTAGAGCCAGTAAAATTAATCTCCCCATGATGGTAATAAACGGTTGGAGTTTTACGCTGGCCGCCATTTTTATGGTGCCGGTATTGATGTTTTCTTCCGGTGAGGCAAGCTTTTACCAAGGCTTTGCAATCGATATAAGCAATTACAGTTTATTACTGATGGTGGCATTAATTGGGTTTTCGACCGCTGCGACGCAGTTTTTTAGAGGAAAGGCGTACCGATTAGCGAGCTCTAACTCGCAGCTAGCACCGCTTATTTATTCTAACTTATTATTTGCGTTGTTATTTCAGCTAATTTTTTACGATACAACGTTAAGTCTATCGCAAGTAATAGGCTCAGCGCTTATTGTTCTGGCATGTATTATCAATACCTTTGCGCCTAATTGGCTATTGCAAAGGCAAGCAAAAATACGTGAAAAAAAGTGCGCTAAAAAACTGAGTTATTTGTAATGCGCTGGCCTAAACATGGTTTAGGCCAAACTCGTTATAGTGTTTCGCTATACTCTGTCATTATTTGTTCAACCCAGCTGGCTATGCGCTCGTCGCTTAGCTCGTATTGGCTGTCTTCATCTAGCGCGAGCCCTACAAAATGTTTGCCATCGGGAGTGAGCGCTTTTGACGCTTCAAACTCGTAGTTTTCATCGTTTGGCCAAAAACCAAGTTGCGTAAACGACTGGGTATTTATTTCATCGTGAAGCATACCAAGGGCGTCTTGAAACCATTGTCCGTAACCTTGTTGGTCGCCCATGCCAAATAAAGCAATGGTTTTACCATTTAGGTTTACATCTTTAATGTCATCCCACTTAGACTCCCAGTCTTCTTGTATTTCACCAAAATCCCATGTTGAAATACCAAAGATGATAAAGTCGTACTGCTCTGCATTTTTTAGTGGTTCGTCTTTAATATTGTGTAAGGTCACTACATCGGCGCCAATAAGGTCGCGAATTTTTTCTGCTGCCATCTCTGTGTAGCATGTAGTAGAGCCAAAAAATAAACCAATCTGCATCGTATTTATCACTGTGTAATTGCCTGTTATGATAGGGCGCAGTTTACCGTAAGGTATTTTTAATTGATACCTTCTACCGTGGGTATTACCAACATGAGATCACAACGTGACAACGCTACCTGACGATTTACCAGAGCAAAATACCGAGCTAAACAGTAATAGCGACTTTTTAGAAACTTTTTTAGATAGCTTGTATTTAGAGCAAGGTGTAAGCGAAAATACTTTAAGTGCGTATCGCAGCGACCTAGATAAGTTTTGCCAATTTTTTAAAGGCGATAACTTAATGACGGTAACCAGCTTAGATATAGAAAGTTACCTAGCGCACCGCGTAGATTTAGGGCTAAAACCACGTAGCACCGCACGCAGCATAAGTGCTTTAAAGCGGTTTTATCAGTATTTTGTACGTGAAAAACGTATCGCAAGCTCACCGCTTGAAAACATTGCTCAACCAAAAGCAGGTCAATCGCTACCTAAAACGCTCTCAGAGGCTGAAGTAGAAGCATTATTGAGTGCGCCAAATATTGAAGAGCCCATGGGGCTGCGCGATAAAGCCATGCTAGAGTTACTTTATGCAACAGGCTTACGTGTAACCGAACTTGTAGGGCTGCGTATGGAGCAAATTAACTTGCGCCAGTCGGTTGTGTTTGTAAAAGGTAAAGGCAACAAAGAGCGCTTAGTGCCGCTTGGCGAAGAAGCCATGTACTGGCTTGAGCAGTTTTTAAAAGGTGGGCGTGCGCAAATGATAAAACACGCCACCGATTTTGTGTTTCCGTCAAAACGTGGTGTAGGCATGACCCGACAAACCTTTTGGCATCGTATTAAACACTATGCTATTTTGGCGTGTATTGAGTCAGATTTATCGCCGCATACATTGCGTCATGCCTTTGCAACACATTTACTTAATCATGGTGCCGACTTAAGAGTAGTGCAGATGATGTTAGGGCACAGTGACTTATCGACAACACAAATTTATACCCATGTTGCCAATGAGCGATTAAAATCGGTACACTCAGAGCATCATCCGCGCGCTTAATATGAAATTTATTATCAGCTTAGCGGTCAATTTAGTATGTATTATTAGATAGAGAAAATTATGAAAAAATTAATGTTAGCAAGTGCAATGTTGTGCACAAGTATGAGTGCATTTGCAAATGGCGTAGCCACAACGCCAGATGCTAATGATCCTATTGTTACTAAATTTGCCACGTTAGGTGTAACCGTTAAGCAAATAAATCCAAGCCCTGTTGCTGGTTTAAAAGAGCTTATTACAAATAAAGGTGTACTTTACGCCAGCCCAGATGGCCAGTTCTTAATGCAAGGCACATTGATTGATTTAAACAACCGTAGCAACTTAACCGAGCAAGCGCTAAATGGTGTACGTGTTGAAGGCATTAAAGAATATGAAGACTCAATGATTGTTTATAAAGCGCCAAACGAAAAACACCAAATTACCGTGTTTACCGATATTAGCTGTGGCTATTGTCGTAAATTACACCGCGAATTAGACGACTTGCTTGATGCAGGCATTACTGTGCGCTACTTGGCGTTTCCGCGTGGTGGGCTGCAAGGTTCAGGCTATGCCGACTTAATGAATGTATGGTGTGCACGCGACCAACAAGAAGCACTAACAGAGGCTAAGTCAGGCGAAGATACAAAAGTGGTTGCCGGTTGTAGTGCGCCAGTAGCCGAGCATTACCAGCTAGGCCAAAGCTTTGGTATTAGCGGTACGCCAGCCATTATTTTAGAAGACGGTACAATGATCCCAGGCTACCAGCCTGCCGCCGCATTAAGTGCAGCGCTTGAGGCAAACAAAGCGTCTTAATAAGGCGCTTGCGTTTATTAAAAGGCCGTAATGGCCTTTTTTTGTTTTTTATTTTGAATTTATAAGTAAACCTCAGCATGAAAAAACTGATCATTGCGCGCGAAAAAGTAGGCGATTCTTACCTGCCAAACGATCTGCACCCTGTTATTAAGCAAATTTATGCCACACGTAACGTGCAAAATGCACACGAGCTAAATAATAGTGCAGCCACCCTAATCGACTTTAAACTGTTTAAAGATATCGACAAAGCCACCGAGCTATTAATTGATGCGCTGAATGCGCAAAGTCGCATTTTAATTGTTGGCGACTTCGATGCCGATGGCGCAACCAGTACTGCCACCTTAATGCAAGGCTTGGCCATGTTTGGCTTTAACAACTTAGACTACCTAGTACCAGATAGATTTAGTTTAGGTTATGGCTTAAGCCCAGCGCTTGCAGAGCAAATTGTAGATATAAAGCCAGAGCTGGTTATTACGGTAGATAACGGTATTTCGTGTATTGCAGGAATAGATATATTAAAAAAAGTGGGCATTAAAGTGCTGGTTACTGATCACCACTTACAAGGCGAGCAGCTCCCTAATGCCGATGCAATTGTTAACCCAAATCGCCACGATTGTAGTTTTCCATCAAAATCTATTGCCGGTGTAGGCGTTGCTTTTTACTTGCTTATAGCCCTTAGAAGCACGTTGCGTGAGCAAGGACACTTTGAAAACCACGCTATGCCAAACTTGGCCGACCTACTTGATATAGTTGCCCTTGGCACTGTAGCCGATGTCGTTGCGCTTGATGCAAATAACCGCACTTTAGTGCACCAAGGTTTAGCACGTATTCGCAGTGGTAAAACACGCCCAGGTATAACGGCACTTATTGAAGTGGCTAACCGAAACGCAGCACGATTAAGCGCCAGTGACTTTGGTTTTTCGCTTGCGCCGCGTTTAAATGCCGCAGGGCGATTAGACGATATGAGCTTAGGCATAGCGTGTTTGCTAAGTAATGATATAAACCAAGCCAGGCGCATTGCCAGTGAGCTTGATAGCTTAAACCATGCACGGCGTGAAATAGAGCAGGGCATGCAAGCCGAGGCGCAAGCTGTACTTGATAGACTCGCCTTTAACGACGACAACATTCCCGATGCTATTTGTTTATACCAAGAGGATTGGCACCAAGGTGTTATTGGTATTTTAGCGGGCCGCTTAAAAGAAAAGTACCACCGCCCAACTGTTATTTTTGCTGGTGGCGAAAACGGTGAAATAAAAGGTTCGTGCCGCTCAATTGAGGGGCTACACATGCGCGACCTACTCGAAGGGCTAAATACCACCGACCCGCACTTAATTAATAAATTTGGCGGCCACGCCATGGCGGCAGGCTTGAGTATTAATGAGCAAAATTTTAATGACTTTAAAAATGCGTTTGATGCCGCTGTAAGCGCGCAGTTAAGCGAAGAAAGTAAACGCTGTATTGTATTTACCGACGGCGAGCTGCCAAACGAGTGCTTTACAATGGACTTTGCCCAACTATTAAAGCAATCAGGCCCGTGGGGGCAGCAATTTCCTGAGCCGGTATTTGAGCACACCTTTGAAGTTATTCAACAGCGTATAGTAGGCGAAAAACACTTAAAGCTGGTGCTTAAACATCAATCTGGGCGATTAGTTGACGCTATTGCCTTTGGCATTGATGTAAAAGCATGGCCCGACACCGAAGCTCGTTTTGTTAAAGTGGCGTATCAGCTCGACATAAACGAATTTAGAGGCAAGTTTAGCCTGCAATTAATAGTAAGAGAGCTTGAAAAAGTGCATTAAAAAATATGCACAATGCATGCATAAAAGGCTAATAAAGCGCGCGGTTTTTTGTTAAAATCGGGCGTTTTTATCATTTGACGATAATTTATTGCGTTTAGTGCTAATTTTAGCGCGCAATAATCTAGCCATTTTGGAGTAATGTACATGTTTGAAGTGAATCCTGTGATTAATCAAATCAAGGAAATTCGCGAACGTACTGAACTGCTTCGGGGGTACCTTTGACTACGCTCACAAACAAGAGCGCCTAGAAGAAGTAAACGCCGAACTTGAAGATTCAGCCGTATGGAATGAACCTGAGCGCGCACAAGCACTTGGCCGTGAAAAATCAGCCTTAGAGGCCGTTGTTGAGACAATCGACAACTTGGTAGCGGGTGCTGACGACGTAGAAGGTTTATTAGAGCTTGCAGTAGAAGCAGAAGACGAAGACACGTTTGTTGAAGCGCAAACCGAACTAGAAGGCTTAAATAAACAGCTTGAGGGTTTAGAGTTTCGTCGTATGTTTTCGGGCTCTCACGATGCAAACGACGCTTACCTTGATTTACAGTCGGGGTCGGGCGGTACTGAAGCGCAAGACTGGTGTAACATGTTATTACGCATGTATTTACGCTGGGGTGAAGCTAAAGGCTTTAAAGTTGAGCTAGTAGAAGCAACTGACGGCGATGTAGCCGGCATTAAAGGTGCAACAGTACGCTTTGTGGGCGAATACGCATACGGTTGGCTGCGCACAGAAACAGGGGTACACCGTTTAGTACGTAAAAGCCCATTTGACTCAAGTGGTCGTCGTCATACTTCGTTTGCTTCTGCGTTTGTTTACCCAGAAGTAGATGACAATATTGAAATTGATATTAATCCGGCTGACTTGCGTATAGACGTTTACCGTGCATCGGGCGCGGGTGGTCAGCACGTTAATACCACCGAGTCGGCAGTACGTATTACTCACGTACCGACCAACACGGTTGTACAGTGTCAAAATGAGCGCTCGCAACACAAAAATAAAGCCCAAGCAATGAAGCAGTTAAAAGCAAAATTATTTGAGCTTGAACTTCAGCAGCAAAATGCTGAAAAGCAATCGCAAGAAGACGCAAAATCGGATATTGGCTGGGGAAGCCAAATTCGTTCTTACGTACTTGATGATGCGCGCATTAAAGATTTACGAACTGGCGTTGAAAACCGTAATACGCAATCGGTACTTGACGGGAACCTAGACAAATTTATTGAAGCCAGCCTAAAATCTGGCTTATAACCACCAAGCTAAAAAAGAGCTAAAAAATGACTGATCAAATCCAAGACGAAAATAAGTTAATCGCTGAGCGTCGCGGCAAATTAGACGCTATTCGCGAAAATTGCCCAGCCAACGGTCATCCTAATCAGTTCCGTCGTGAACATTACACGGCTGATTTACAGGCTGAGTTTGGTGATAAGAGTAAAGAAGAGCTGGTAGAGCTTGCGCACGTTGTATCAATTGCTGGCCGTATTTTAGCTAAGCGTGGTCCTTTTATGGCCATTCAAGATATGAAAGGCCGCGTTCAAGCTTACGCATCTAAAGATGTGCAAAAAGATTTAAAAGCAAAATATGGCCAACTAGATATTGGCGATATTATTGGTGTTAAAGGCGCACTTAATAAATCAGGTAAAGGCGATTTATACGTAGAAATGACTGAGTACGAACTACTTACTAAGTCACTACGCCCATTACCAGAGAAGTTTCATGGCTTATCAGATCAGGAAACTAAGTACCGCCAACGTTATGTTGATTTAATTACTAACGAAGCAACGCGCGAAACATTCCGTATTCGCTCACAAGTAGTTGAAGGCATTCGTCGCTTTTTAGCAGAGCGCGACTTTATGGAAGTAGAAACGCCAATGCTACAGGTTATTCCTGGCGGTGCATCTGCGCGTCCGTTTGTGACCCACCATAACGCACTTGATATAGACATGTACTTACGTATAGCGCCTGAGCTTTACCTTAAGCGTTTAGTGGTAGGTGGTTTTGACCGCGTATTTGAAATTAACCGTAACTTCCGTAACGAAGGGTTATCAACGCGTCACAACCCAGAATTCACTATGATTGAGTTCTACCAAGCGTACGCTGATTACATCGATTTAATGAACATTACCGAAGACATGCTACGTACAGTTGCAACTAACGTTTTAGGTAGCCCAATTGTTGTTAATACAACTAAAGACGAAAACGGCGAAGTTATCGACTCAGTAGAGTACGACTTTGGCAAACCGTTTGAGCGCCTAAGTATGGCTGATGCTATCTTAAAATATAACCCTGAGTTTGATGCTGCGGTATTTAATGACCCAGAAAACCACTTTGAAGAATTAAAAGCGTACGCTAAACAAGTGCACGTTAAAATTCCTGATAATTGTGTATGGGGCCCAGGTAAGTTTTTATGTGAAATATTTGAAGAGACGGCTGAGCACATGCTTATCCAACCTACATTTATTACAGGCTACCCGTGGGAAGTATCGCCACTAGCTCGCCGTAACGACGAAAACCCATTTGTTACCGACCGTTTTGAGTTTTTTGTTGGTGGGCGTGAGCTTGCAAATGGCTTCTCGGAGCTTAACGATGCACAAGATCAAGCAGAGCGCTTTACTCGCCAAGTTGAAGAAAAAGACGCCGGCGATGATGAAGCAATGCACTACGATGAAGACTACATACGCGCACTAGAGTACGGCTTACCGCCTACTGCCGGTGAAGGTATTGGTATTGACCGCTTAGTCATGTTATTTACTGATTCACCAACCATTAAAGATGTTATTTTGTTCCCGCATATGCGCCCACAAGCTGACTAAGTTTAAATTAAAAAAATAAACACTAAAAACGCCGCTAAATTTTAGCGGCGTTTTTGTATGAGTATAAAAATAAGCGCCAATGCAGTAAAAGTTGGAGAGTAAACTGCTTTATAAAACAGACGAAAGAGAGGATAAGATTGTTCTCTTTTTAATTAATTAGTACTAAACTAAATTTTAAAGCTAGTTATTAGTACTTATTAATAGTTAATTCAGATTAGGTTATTTAATGTAGCTTTGTTTTAAATAACCTTAATGACAGTGCTATAACGTAATTTTATGACTGTTTTTTAAACATAATGTTGTATTTATGTAAAAAACTTAGCTAGAATACGCCAAAATTTTGAGCTGGGTTAAAATAGCACGCTAAATATGAATTCTCAAATGGACTTAGAATATAATATGAAAGACAACCGAGTTGAAGAATCGCCAGAAACCGATACAACAGAGCAAAAGCGACAAGCATATTACCGAGCCTGTATTGCAGAGTTTCAGCAATTAGGTTACCAAGAGCAATATTTAGCGCAGCTAAAAGATGATTTAGTGCCTTTAATGGGCGTTAACCCGCAAGACAAAAACATTTAAATCGTATACTTTTCAAACCAATTATATAATTAATGCCTACTTATGCGCGTTCTGTAACCAGATAGTCATTTTTGACATAAAAGTGTTTGACATATTTTCTGAAATCTTTATTATACGCCCCACAAGACGGAGAGGTGTCCGAGTGGCCGAAGGAGCTCCCCTGCTAAGGGAGTATAGAGTTTGTAGCTCTATCGAGGGTTCGAATCCCTCCTTCTCCACCATTTCTTTTAATGGCAAGTCTTGTAAAGTAAAGATTGGGCGCATAGCTCAGCTGGATAGAGTACCTGGCTACGAACCAGGCGGTCGGAGGTTCGAATCCTCCTGCGCCCACCACTCTTTACACACTCTGCTTAGAGTATAAATAAGTTAAAGTGTTTGGTTTGTAACCAAATCGGTCGGAGGTTCATTCTTACAAGATACGTCCTGCTTCCAACACTTTTTACACACTCTGCTTAGAGTATAAATAAGCAACAGTAAAAGTGGGCGCATAGCTCAGCTGGATAGAGTACCTGGCTACGAACCAGGCGGTCGGAGGTTCGAATCCTCCTGCGCCCACCACTTTTACATCACTCTGCTTAGAGTATAAATAAGTATAAAGTGTTGGCTAAAGCCAAGCGGTCGGAGGTTCATTCTTAGAAGTTACGTCCTACGCACATCACTTTTACATCACTCTGCTTAGAGTATAAATAAGTTAAAAATGAAAGTGGGCGCATAGCTCAGCTGGATAGAGTACCTGGCTACGAACCAGGCGGTCGGAGGTTCGAATCCTCCTGCGCCCACCACTTTCATAAACTCTGCTTAGAGTATAAATAAGTAGAAAGTGTTGGCTAAAGCCAATCGGTCGGAGGTTCATTCTTAGAAGTTACGTCCTACGCCCACCACTTTCATATATAAGCCGACATAAGCGTCGGTTTTTTTGTGCCTGAAATAAAGTAAAGCATGTATTTAGATAAAGTACCTTAACTGCGAATCAAGCAGTCTGAGGTTCACTCTTAGAAGAGACGTCCTGCGCCCATCACTTTCATAGATAAGCCGACATTAAGTCGGTTTTTTTGTGCCTGAAATTTGAGAAAGTTTTCAGTTTTCAGTTTTCAGTTAAGCCAAAGAAACACCCCTGTTAAAAATTTCAGCGTAGACGCAGAGCTTGCTCGCGTGAGAAGCGCAGCTTCTAATTACTTATTACAAATACCCAAAACCATTTACGAGCGATGCTCGTCGCGCCAGCAAGCTGAGCGCCTACGGGTGAACCTTAAACTCTGAGTTAAATTATTGTAGACGCAGAACTTGTTCGCGTGAGAAGCGCAGTTTCTAATTACTTACGTATCTACTCAAAAACCATTCACTGCTCTTTAACTTAAGCTGTGGTATTTTAAACACCTTGTTTAAAAGGATCTTGCTGTATGTTTAAAGCCGTATTTATCACCTTTGTATTTCTATTTAGCAGCTTATTTAATGTGAGCGCAAAGCAAAGCGAAGCGCAAAATACCCCCGTGGTTGGCGCTGCGCAGTTCGCACATTATTTACCGCAATTAAAAAACAAACGTGTTGGCCTTGTGGTAAACCAAACATCACTTGTTGCAAACACGCATTTAGTCGATGCCTTACTCACTAAAAATATAAACATAACCAAAATTTTTGCACCTGAGCATGGCTTTAGAGGCGATCACGATGCCGGTGCCCATGTTAAAAATGCAGTTGATAGCAAAACCGGTATCCCGCTTATTTCTATTTATGGCAAAAACAAAAAACCAAGCGCCGAAGCGCTTAGCAATGTAGATGTTATTATTTTTGATATACAAGATGTGGGTGTACGCTTTTATACCTACATAAGCTCTATGCATTACATGATGGAAGCCGCAGCCGAGCAAGGTACTGAGTTTATTGTGCTTGATAGGCCAAACCCCAATATTGCCTACGTTGATGGGCCAATACTTGAGCGCGAATTTAAATCGTTTGTAGGTATGCACCCAATACCTGTGCTGCACGGTATGACGGTAGGTGAGCTTGCAAAAATGATCAAAGGCGAAAGCTGGATCAATAAAGCGGCTGATTTAAAGCTTGCTGTGATCCCGGTTGATCATTACACGCGCTCAACATCCTACAGTTTACCTGTAAAACCCAGCCCTAATTTACCGAACGATCAATCAATTGCGCTTTACCCGTCGCTGTGCTTTTTTGAGGCAACACCTATAAGTATTGGCAGAGGCACCGACTTTGCGTTTCAGGCAATTGGCTACTCGCCCGTTGCGCTTGGAGATTTTAGTTTTACACCACGATCTATTAAAGGCGCGGCAGCAAACCCTAAATTTAAAAATACCCCTGTAAAAGGGCTCGATTTACGCACGGAAAATGCGCATGGGCTTAATTTAAGTTACTTAATAACGGCTTATAATCAATTATCTAAAAATAATATTACCTTTTTTGAACGCGCTGATTTTATGGATAAACTAGCTGGCACTAATAAGTTACGTTTAGCTATTGAAGCAGGGCAATCAGAGGCACAAATAAAACAAAGTTGGCAGCAAGGGCTTAAGGCATTTAAAAAGCAACGAGCGCCATATTTACTGTACAACTAAGGGTTATAAATGGCGTTAGTAATAAATACAAAAATAAGCACTTATTTTAAAGCCGCTTTAGTCGCACTTATAGGCCTTACACTTGCAGCGTGTAGCAGCAACAAGGCTAATGACTTTACAGCGAGTGAGCTTAAGCAAAGTAAATTAGTAACGCTTCCAAACGCACAAGTCGTGGTTACTTTTCCTGAAGCGAACCCAAGTAGCCGTGAATACGTAAATAACCGGGGTACTTTTAAAGCGTACAAAGGGCGAGGGCAGTTATTAATTCAAAATAATAACGCGATAAGCGCCGATATTTTTATAAACAACCAAAAGCTTAATATTACCAACCAACTAGCCGAGAATACTTTATACGAGTATTCGCTCGCAAGGCGCACTCATAACGGGGTAAACACATTTAAAGTTGAAAATATTAAGCCTAAAGGCGCAAGCCTTACTTTACGCTTTGAGTTTCCCACGTTAAATACCGCTGCGCAAAGTAATATAGACTTTAGCCAAGTAGATGCCTTGATAGAAAAAGACGTAAAAGCAGGTTTTCCAGGGGCGGTATTGGCCGTTGTAAAAAGTGGCGAACTCATAAAGCTTAGCGCCTATGGCGATGCCAAGCAGTACCAACAAAGTGATTTAATGCTACTACGCCCAGAGCCAATGCAAACACACACTTTGTTTGATTTAGCGTCGAACACTAAAATATTCGCCACTAACTTTGCCCTTATGAAACTAGTAAGCGAAGGGCTTTTAAATATAAACAAGCCCGTGCAAAGTTATTTGCCCGAATACAAAGGCGATGGGCGCGAGCTGCGCACAGTAAAAGATTTACTCACGCATACAGCGGGTTACCCGCCGGTGTTCGACTTTCATCGTAAAAGTGCTAAAAACGGCGATGCGTATTTTTCGCAAAACAGCCAAACCACTAAGCAGTTGTTACTTACACAAGTACCGCTAAGTAATAAATACCCCGCACAAGCAGTTTACTCAGATATTGATTACATGATTTTAGGCGTACTGGTCGAGCGCATAACCAAGCAACCACTCGATGACTACCTAGAGCAACACATTTACGCCCCACTTAAACTAACCAATACGGTATTTAACCCACTTAAAAAGGGCTTTGAACGCGCTGAATTTGCAGCTACCGAGCTTAGCGGTAATACCCGCGATGGGCGTATTGAGTTTGATAATATTCGCACTAATGTTTTGCAAGGCGAAGTGCACGACGAGCGGGCATTTTACTCGTTTGATGGCGTAGCAGGGCATGCGGGTTTATTTAGTAATGCGCCCGATTTAGCGGTGCTTTGCCAAGTGCTATTAAACCAAGGTGGTTTTGGCAATACCCAGTTGTTTAGCGCATCAACCTTAGCGCAGTTTTTAACGCCACAATTAAACAACGAAACCTACGGCCTTGGTTTCAGGCTTGCAGGTAACAATCAAGCTAGGCGTTGGCACTTTGGCCCTTACGCAAGTGCACAAGCGTATGGCCACACCGGTTGGACGGGCACAGTTACTGTAATAGATCCAACCTACGATTTTGCCATTATTTTATTGACCAATGCGCGCCATACACCAATAAAAGGTACCCAAAAACATTACCAATTTTTGGGCAAACAATACGAGACCGCGCAATATGGCTCGGTGGTATCGCTTATTTACGAAGCACTACTAAATCAATAAATTATCGTTTAGGTTAAAATGGCCTAAGTGCAGTACCTTAAGTGATTTATTTGCAGGTGACTTAACTAAGCCAATCCATTAAGCTAAGCGGTTTACAAATTCAGGCCATATTTTTAAAACGGCTTGCAAAATAAGCGTTTCAACGTGAATAAGCGAACGCACTTCGCTATTAATAAAGGTTAACTTATGTCTTGGTATTCTATATTACCGCCGCTCATTGCTATCGCCATCGTGTTTTGGCGCAAAGAAGTAATAATGGCACTTTTGGTGGCCGTGGCTTCATCAGAACTTTTACTCGCAATACAAGGCGAGGGTAATACCTTATTTGCTACATTTTTAAATACCATTGAGCGCATAATATCGGTAGCCAGCTCGCCAGGTAACACCCGCATTTTAATATTTAGTATTATGATTGGTGCCTTGCTTGCCTACATTCGCGAATCGGGCGGCGTAGCAGCCACCGTTAATATGCTAATGAACAAAGGCATTGCAAAAAGTAAGCGCCAAGTTGGCTTTTTAACCATGTTTACCGGCATCGCGGTGTTTATAGAATCAAACCTAAGTGTATTAACCTCAGGTATTGTATCGCGCGGCTTGTTCGACAAATTTAAAATGAGTCGAGCGCGCCTTGCTTACATTATTGATAGCACCAGTGCACCAGTATGTATTTTAATACTGCTTAACGGCTGGGGCGCATTTGTGCTGGGGTTACTTGGCAATTATGAGCTAAGCGAATCGGCAGTTTCTATTTTATGGGGTAGCGTAGGGTATAACTTTTACGCCATTATCACGCTAGTTATTGTGTTTTACACCATCGCGTTCGATAAAGTGCACGGCCCAATGAAAGAAGCCGAGCAAAAGCTAGAGCTGCAAAAAACCGACCTAAAAGAAGAAGTAAAAGGCTCTAAAGCGCGCTTTATGCTAGTGCCACTGCTTACCTTAATTGTAAGCATGGTAGGCTTTATGTTTTACACTGGTAACGGTGTATTAGCAGAAGGTAGCGGCTCTAAATCGGTATTATACGCAACGGTGCTTGCCATTATTGTTGCCTACATTTTAATGATCAGCTCACGCCAATTTACTCACCATCAATTAGTAGACACCGGCTTTAAAGGCATGGGCGAGCTATTACCATTGGTGAGCATTGTATTGCTTTCACTTACATTAGGCGCAAGCTTAAAAGAGCTAGGCACCGGCGTATTTGTCGCATCGCTAGTAGGCGACTATTTACCAATTTATTTAATTGTACCTGTGCTGTTTGTCACCGGCGCGGTTATGTCGTTTACTACGGGTACATCGTGGGGCACATTTGCCATACTCATTCCTATTGGCGTACCACTTATTCAAGAGCTTGGCCTACCGCCATCACTTGTAGTGGGTGCTATTTTGGGTGGCGGCATATTTGGCGATCACTGCTCGCCTATATCCGACACCAGCGCCGTATCGGCACTCGCCTCGGGTTGTGACTTACTCACCCACGTTAAAACACAGCTACCGTACGCATTATTTGGCGGCGCACTCACGTTTATAGCGTACTTAGTAACAAGCATAATTGTGTTATAAACACATTTTAAAATAAGACAATTTCAAACACTCAAAAGCCTGCTTAATCGCAGGCTTTTTTGTTTACACGTAGGTTGGGTTGAGTGACACGAAACCCAACGGTTCGCCAATTTATTTCACTGCTTTAAAGCCGAGTATATACACTTTTTTTGGCGCTTAGCTTGTTAGCGCATTGGGTGTGAGCTTGAACTAAATATATTAAAATAATTAAAAAATTTCACAGGCCTCACGTTTACCTATTGATATGTGGCACTATGTGAAAAATGATTATTGTAAAGGGAATTAAATGCACGATATTAAAGACTTCTACTGGAAAACTGAAACTAACCGTAAGGTAGAAGAATATTTTCCTGCTGATAAATTAGACCGTGCTCGCTACGCCACGTTCTTATCAAGATTATTGGCTCAAGAAGGTTTTGACGAAACCAGACCTGATGAAGAGCAAAAGAAAAATTATGTATTAAATCTCAATGCTGAATGGGGGGCAGGTAAAACCTATTTTCTTAAGCGTTGGTCACGAGAATTAATAGTAGATTACCCTGTAGTTTATATTGATGCATGGCAGCAAGATTATTCGGACGATCCATTTTTAACTGTAATTGCAGGTATCATTAAGCAGCTTAAACTTCAGGCTAAGTTTAATATAACAATACCTAAAAGTGCCGTTTCGATGTTTAAGGCTGTCGCACCTGCAATTGCACAAGGCTTAACTAAAAAAATATCAGGTATCGATTTAGATGAGCTACACACATTACTATTTTCTGATGATGAAATAGATAGTGAACAAAATCAAAATTCCAATAAGCTAGCTGTTAGCGACTTTTCGCCTGCTGTAAAGGCGCTTGCGCAAAACTTAATTAAAGATCATGAAGCTAAAAACAAAAGCATTGAAGTAATAAAGTCTAAGTTAGATGATTGGGTCAGTAAGTTTGAAAAGCAGGAAGGTAAGTCGTTACCTATATTTATTTTTATTGATGAATTAGACCGTTGTCGCCCAAGTTATGCAGTAGAAATGTTAGAGACGATTAAACATATTTTTGATGTTAAAGGTATTGTATTTGTTGTGGCAACAGATACAGGGCAACTCCAACATACAATCAAATCGATATACGGTGAAGGGTTTGACGCCAAGGTTTATTTAGGCCGTTTTTTTAACAGTCGTTACAGTTTAAAACGACCTGTTTTAAAGGATTTTTTATTAGTACATAGCGATACAACTAAATTTGAATCTGCGTATTTAGAAAGTAAAAATATTGAAATACTCCCTCGTACTGAAACCCCAGAAACTGCCTTAGCTAATATCTCAGTTGTATTAGATGCATTCCAAGTACCTCCAAGAACAGCTATTCAAATTACTGAACGCATTACTGCCATTATTGTAAATTTACCAAATGGTAAAAAAGTAGATGTACTCGTACTCGCTGTTTTGTTTTGTATCTATGAAAAAGATCATCCGCTTTATGAAGAAATTATAAATGGTAGGTTCAAAAGAACAAAACGAGGTAATGAAAGTAAGATCATAGATATTAGCCTAGCTGACTTCTTACAAAAGGATATATCAGAAGAGTATTTATCAGCCGAGTTAATCTATTTTATTGATCCACTGTTATACACCTCTCAATTCTATAACGGCCGCTTCGTTCCTAAAGATAATAAGTACTTTGAGGGAAATTATCCTATTTCACTATCTAAATTTATTGAGAATACCTTCTGTAAAACCTTTGATTTACATGTAGTTGATTTCAACGTTATTTATTCTAGTGGTGAGGATTTAACGGAACTGCAAAACGCAGAAAAGGCGTTAGCACAGCATAAAATAGAAGCTTCTCCAGAAGTTACTTTATTATGGCTTAATTATATCTATATCAAAAATGAATACAACAAAATTACTAAAGAGCAATATCGTGATTTTATAGAGCTTTCCTCACCATTAGATTATATGGGCGATAGTTAACTACCTCAGTGCAGCGCGAAGCGCCTCTGTGTTCTCGGTGGTAATAAACATTAACTGAGCTAAACCACCTAAGCCCCACACTGCCTAACTCCAGCACCCGCATGTTTAAGCGCTATAATCTGCCCTTTGCCATTATGTGCCATAGCCAGCATATCACCCGTATTTATATTACTTTCTACTGCATGCCTTCCCTTTAAATCACTTAAGAGCGACTGTTTAATTTGCACTAGTACTTCGTCATTACAGCTGGCTATGTACCAGTCGTTATCGACCTTTACGAGCGTGCCGTATTCTATGTGGCGTTGTTGGTGTAAGCGTAAGTTATTGGCGTGTTGAGTGTCGAGTGCATGTTTTTGCTCGGTAATAGCGCTTGTGTAACTGCCTGATGGGGTTATTTCGTGAGTTTTTATAATTGAGTAGTCGTGAATGTCTATAGTCTTAAATGAGCTGTTAAGCACGGTTTTTGGCGCGTGAATAACGCCATTACTGCTATCAAACACAATAAATGCGAACACGCCCAGTGCACAGGCGAGGCTAGCAAGTTGTAGAGTAAAGCCGAACTTTTTAGGCTTTGTGTGCGTGGCTTTATTAAGTAACGCTTTTTGCTGCGAAGCAGTGAGCGTAGTGCGCGCTTTTCGCTCTTTGTAATGTTGAGTGAGCTTTTGGTCAAACTGCTCATCAGGCTTGTTCATTGTTTGCTCCTAATAAACGTTTAAGGTTTTGTTTGGCATAGCGCAACCGCGTTTTTACGCTCTCATGGTTGCTTTGGGTTATAAGCACTATGTCGGCAAGGCTAAAGCCTTCTTGTTGTAAGGTAATGGCTTCGCGCTGTACAAAGCTTAGCTGTTTAAGTGCACTATCGAATGCTTGATAACTTATATTGCTCTGCTCATTTTGCTGCGCGGGTAGATGGGTGTTTTCGTCAAGCTCTACAAAGCGCTGCTGTTTGCGGTATTCGTCTATGAGTGTGTTGCGCGCGAGTTTAAATAACCAGGCTTTTGGCGTGGTTTGCGCTTGGTAAAGGTGGCGTTTTTCGATTACCTTTAGCCACGTTTGTTGGCTTACGTCGTATGCTAAATGTGTATTAGATTGCGTTACGAGATAATGGTACAAGTCGTTACTGTATAAGGCAATAAGCTGCTCTAAGTGGCGGTTGTCGCCACTTTTTACGTAACTTGCCATGCAATCCTTGCTTGGCGTTTCAAATAACCATGACTTAATACTTAGTAGCATAGGCTCATCGCTTTTATTGTTGTAATTTAAAATCGAGCTGTACGGTTTGACCTGTTTGTAATTGTGCCACACCTTCAATTACTTTGGGGCGATATTTCCAGCGTTTAATGGCTCTTATTGCTTCGCGGTCAAAGGTGCGTTTTGGCTCTGCGTTAATCACTACTGGGTTTATTACTTCGCCGGTGGGCGAAATGCTAAAGCTAAGTTGTACCCAGCCTTCAATGCCATCGCGAGCAGCAGATGTTGGGTATTTAGGGTTTATGCGCACTATGGGCGTTGCATCCCCAGTAGGGCGGCTAATGGTGCTATTTATATCATCACCAAAGTCGTCAATAGTGACCGGCATTACTTCGTTTATAGCAATTACAGGGTCGTTTGCGGTATCTATTGGTGGTGCCTTAGGCGGTGTTTTTGGCACCGGCGGTGGCGGCTGTATTTTTGGTTTTTGATTTACTTGTGAATCCTCTGGGACTTGAAAAATCTCCACAATAATATCGCCGCCAGGTTTAATAGGTGCGCGCTGCTCGCCAGATATTAAATATTGCATAAACGCAAAAGCGGCAAAGGTCATTACTGCGCCGCCAATAACGGCGGTTGATGTTTTAATGAATGCTGAATTATTGGGTACTTCAAGTGTGTGCATAAGCCGCTCCGAGTAAACTTATTTGGGTTATTTAAAAGCTATAACGGGGGGCAAATCAAAAAGGGGTTAAATAATTTTATAAAAATTGCGGGGTTTAGTTACAATAGCGTTTTGTATTCTTTTACTTATAAATTTTTAGGCTGTTATGCAACTCATACAAATAGATAAAGCACGTTACCGCAAGCATTTAAATCGGGTAATTGCAGGTTGTGCAGCGGGTTTGGCTGTTGGCAGCTTGGCGATATCGCAAACATTAATTGCGCTATTTCCTGATGAAAGCGGGAGCCATTTTCATTGGAATTTAACCGGTGTTGTTATAACCAGTTTAGCCATTGGCTGGCTGTTAAATAAATACCGTACCCATAGTTTTATGACCGAAGTAGTGTACGTGTGGGAGCTAAAACAAGCGCTTAATAAAATAACCCGCAAAATGCCAAAGCTAAAAGCGGCAGGGCGCGAGGGCAATGCCGATGCACTGTTAGCGATTCATTATAGTTATGCGGGCTCGCGGCTTTTATGGCAGCTTGACGATAACACCATTACCATGGACGAGTTAGCTATAAAACAAGCGGAGCTTGATAGTGTGGCGAGTAAGTATAACCTGACTTTAAATGCTGATGACTATAACGAGTCTATATTAAAACAGTTTTAAGCCTAGGGTGTTAAATTAGCTAAAGGAGCCTTAATGAAAAAAGTACTTATAGTGTGTTTAGGTAATATTTGCCGCTCGCCAACAGCAGAGGCGGTATTAAAAGCGCGCGCTAAAAAATTAGGTGTAGAGGTAAAAGTAGACTCGGCAGGGACTATTGGCTACCACGAAGGTAAAACACCAGATAGCCGTTCAATGGCTGCTGGAGAAAAACGCGGTTATAGCTTTAAAGGAATTTTTTCGCGCCCAGTGCGCAGCAGCGATTTTACTGAGTTTGATTTAATTTTAGCGGCCGACACACAAAACTTAGCTGACTTAAAAGCAAAGTGCCCCACCCATTTACATTACAAGCTGGCGCTATTTTTAGAATACGGCGAGCAAAGCCAAAGCGCCATACCCGACCCATACTACGGCGGCGATGACGGCTTTGAAAATGTGCTTGATTTAATAGAAGCCGCTAGCGATAAAATACTCGCAAAGCTTTGAATAAAGTTACCTAAACAAAAAAGACGCGATTTAACACCTTGCGTGTTATCTGGCTATTTTAAAGTCGAGCTGTACTTGCGTACTTGCAACAACGGGCTGGCCGTTTTCAAATTTTGGTGCATAACGCCATTTTTTAAGTGCTGTAAGTGCTGACCTTTCAAACTCTTTACCACCTTGTGAGCTAACTACCTCTGGGTTTTTAACAAAGCCTGCGGTATCTACATCAAATTCAACAACCACTATGCCGTCTCGCATTTGGCGCGCTTTGTTTTGTGGGTACTCAGGGTTTTCACGGTATATAGGTGTTTGCTCTTGTGTTTCTTTCCACGGCACCATTTTAGCAATTGCTAAACAATGCTTAGTGGCTTGCTCGCTTTGGCCTGTTTTTTCGTAAAGGTTAACTAGCTTTGAGTGCGCAGTAAGCTCAGCGTTGTGATCAAAGCTTAAGTTGTTATCAAATACCGATACAACATGGTTTAGTCGTTCAATGGCTTCATTGTATTTTTTCTTACCTTGAGCAAATGATGCCATTAAAAAGTCGGCTTTAATGCGCTCTACGGTGTTGTCGTCTAGGTTATTACGGTAGTAGTCATCGGCTTGGTTAAGCAGTGTTTTAGCTTTATGGTATTTTTTATGGGCAAATTTTTTGGCTAGCAATGAGGCTGCTTCAAACTGCATGTCGGCAACAAATTTAGGGTTGTTTTGTGTTTTAGCTATTTTAATTACACGGTCGTAGTCGTTATCGGCTTGATAGGCTGAGTCAGTGTTTTCTGCTTTGCCAATTAGCGCATCGATTGTTTCTATTGCATTTTCACCGTGGTTGCTTGCCAGTATTGAATAGGCTTGCGAGTACAGCTCGTAACGCATTTCGGTTACATTTTTTTTGCTGCTTATTGTGCGTGGCGCTGTAATTGCTTTGGCATAATTAATAGCAAGGCTTGCGGTGTTATCACTTTTGTCACCATAAAAAGAAAGCCCCGTAGTGTAGGCTAGTTTGGCAGCTTGCTCTATGTTTTCATCTTTTTTTACAGCCGTTAAATAACTTTGGTATGCATCAGAAAAGGCAGCTTTTTCATCGTTTACTTGGCTTGCTTTGGTCTGGCTTACAAAAGCCGTAAAGGTTAATCCTATTACTAAGGCGAGGTGTTGTGCTTTCATAATAATCCCTATTAGTGTTCAATCTAGAAACAAAATACCACAAGTGAGAATAGTAGTCATTATTGTTTATGCGCTTTGCTTTTACATTAATAAGCTCAAAACACAATTGTGAAGTAAATTTAAAATAGCAAAGCAGAGTGTGGTTGTCACCTTTTTAGGTAAGTGCAGTGGCTGTTCAAAGCGGTATTTTTATTACGAGTAAATATTGAAAACAGTGGCTGCCGTCGCCATATATTTGCCATAAACTATGTTGTACTACGATCTAAATTTAAACGTTTGTGATATTATCACCTCATGGTGTCGTAGTTATTTAATTATTTGGATTTGTCGTGGCGCAAGTAAGAGCAAGAGCCCAGCTAAATGTTGGCAAAAATAGTGATATTCCCGCAGAGATAGTGTCTTTTAGTGGCTTAAAAGACGGCCAAGAACACGTTGCGTTTGTATTTAATAATGCTGATGTAAATCAAAATGTGCCGCTTATTCGCATGCACTCTGAGTGTTTAACCGGTGATGTGTTTCATTCATCGCGTTGCGATTGCGGCGAGCAGCTAAACGAATGTATTGAAATGATGCACGAACAAGGCGGCGTGTTATTGTATTTACGCCAAGAAGGCCGTGGCATTGGTTTATATAATAAAATTGACGCTTACGTGCTGCAATCACAAGGTATGAACACCTACGAGGCTAACAATCACTTAGGCTTTGCTGATGACTTACGTGATTTTTCGGATGCGGTATTAATGCTTAACGCTCTTAATTTAAACCACGTTAAATTAATGACCAATAACCCTAAAAAGCTTAATGCATTAAAAGATGCGGGCATTGAAGTAGACACGGTTATTGGCACCCATGCGCACATTAAAGCAGGGCTTACAGGTAACAAAGCGTACCTAGAGACCAAAATAAAACATGGCGCGCATATGTTAGATATTAAAAAAATTAAAAAACCTTAACTATTTAATCATGTAGTGTCTGTTAATCCCCCCTCACGCCAAGTTATACTTGGCGTGTTTTGTTTAATCTAAGAGCCAGTATGTCTAACGAGTTACGAATTTTTAAAGCCGATGCCGGGCTAAAGTGGTTTAAAGCCGGTTGGCATATTTTTAAAACCCAGCCATTTACCTTTGTAGTGATGCATTTATTAATAGGCATAGTGGGCTTACTGTCGTTATTTTTACCTTTACTGCAAGTTGTTGCAGCTCTTGCTACGCCTTTTTTAACCGCTGGTTTTTATCAAGCGGTACTTAGCAAACAGCAAGGCGGTAAAATTATGCTGGCCGACATACTTAAACCTTTTAGCGCAAAAGGTAACCGTTTAGGGCTGCTACGTTTAGCGCTTTACCAAATGGGAGCGGGTATTTTAATGGCCTTGTTAGCCAATAGCTTATTTGCTGATGCCGTGGCTATTATGAGCCAAGAGGGGCTTGATCCTAACATTGCGCTTGAGCAAACCTTAAATAGTATTTCGAGCGCAAGTGTAGTGCTATTTTTAGTGGCAATGGCGGTGTATTTAATGGCGTTTGCTTACGCGGTACCGCTGATTTATTTTAGTAAAGAAAAACGCATTTTAACGGCGCTTAAAAATTCGTTACTGGTTTTTTATCATAACCTGTTCGCATTGAGTGTTTTTGGTATTATTTGTGCGTTATTTATGGCGCTTTCTATGTTCTTATCGTTCTTACCGCTGTTGATTTTAATGCCAATTTGCTACATTAGTTTCTTTGTATCTTATCAGGCTATTTTTATGCCAGTTGTACCGCCAAGTGACGATAGTAATGTTAAACCTCTTAGCAGTGAACAAAGCGGGCGCTTTGACGCTTAATGGATGATAAGTTAAAACAAAAACTTAAAAACTATGTACTGTGGTTACTTGGGCGCCAAGAGTATTCGCGCCGCGAGTTAACCTTTAAGCTTCAACAAAAAGAAGCCAGCGATGAGTTTATAGAAACCCTGCTTAATTGGTGCGAAGAGCACAATTTTATTAACGAGCAACGCTATTGCGAAGGGTTTGTCAGAAAACACATCTTTAAAGGCCATGGCTTAAAGCGCATTCAAAGCGAAGCCATAGGCAAAGGGATTGACCGTTCACTACTTGAAAGAGTGGTTGAAGAGCTTGAAATAGACTGGTTTGAGCTTGCGCAGGAAGCGTACAACAAAAAGTATTCCACTACACCGGCAAACCTCGAGTACAAAGATAAAGCCAAGCGCGTGCGCTACTTAATGTACCGAGGATTTAGCTACGATGAAATTGATTTTGCAATGCAAGCACAGTAAATACAGGTGAGATTTTCACATGCAGCACATGACTACGGCACAACTTAGGCAACAGTTTTTAGACTTTTTTGCCAGCAAACAGCACCAAATTGTCCAATCGGCTTCACTTATTCCGGGTAACGATGCCACCTTGTTATTTAACAATGCGGGTATGGTTCCTTTTAAGGATGTGTTTTTAGGCGCAGAGACTCGCCCTTACACGCGTGCTACAAGTGCACAGCGTTGTGTGCGTGCTGGTGGTAAACATAACGATTTAGAAAACGTAGGTTACACAGCGCGTCACCATACATTTTTTGAAATGCTAGGTAACTTTAGTTTTGGCGATTACTTTAAACAAGACGCTATTAAGTTTGCGTGGGAGTTTTTAACTGAGGTTGTTAAATTACCACAAGAAAAACTACTTGTTACTATTTACCACGACGATGAAGATGCATTTGGCTTTTGGCACAACGATATTGGCCTAAGCGAAGATCGTATTATTCGTATTGCTACCTCAGATAACTTTTGGTCAATGGGTGATACTGGCCCGTGTGGCCCATGTTCTGAAATATTTTACGATCACGGTGAGCACATTTGGGGTGGTCCTCCGGGCTCGCCTGAAGAAGATGGCGACCGCTTTATCGAAATTTGGAACCTAGTATTTATGCAGTACAACCGTCAAAGCGACGGTACTATGGAGCCACTGCCTAAACAATCTGTTGATACAGGTATGGGCCTTGAGCGTATTGCTGCCATTTTACAAGGTGTGCATTCAAACTACGAAATCGACTTGTTCCAAGGCTTAATTGCAGCTGCGGCAAGCGTAACTAACGCACAAGACATGAACGATAAGTCACTTCGCGTAGTGGCTGATCATATTCGTTCGTGTGCGTTTTTAATTTCTGATGGTGTTATGCCATCAAACGAAGGCCGTGGTTATGTACTTCGTCGTATTATTCGCCGTGCTGTTCGCCATGGTAACAAGCTTGGTGCACAAGGCGCATTTTTCTACAAATTAGTAGCTGCGCTTATTGAACAAATGGGCCAAGCCTATCCAGAGCTTGCAAAGCAGCAAGAGATTATCGAAAAAGTACTACGCATCGAAGAAGAGCAATTTGGTAAAACACTTGAGCGTGGCTTAGCTATTTTAGAAGAAAGCCTAAGCGAGCTTAAAGGCGATGTTATTCCTGGTGACTTAGTATTTAAGCTATACGACACCTATGGTTTCCCGGCTGACTTAACAGCCGATGTAGCCCGTGAGCGCCAAATGACAATAGACCATGCAGGCTTTGAAGAGTGCATGGCTGTACAGCGTAAAACAGCGCAAAAAGCGGGTAAGTTTGGTGCAGATTACAACGAGCAATTAAAATCAGAAAAACACACTGAGTTTAAAGGCTACGACAGCACACATCACAGCGCGACAGTGGTAGAAGTGTTTACAAATGGTGAGTCGGTTTCTATTTTAGAAGACGGCCAACAAGGCATTGTTGTACTTAACCATACGCCATTTTACGCTGAATCGGGCGGTCAAACAGGCGATACTGGTACCATTACTGTTGCAGGTGGCGAGTTTAGTGTGACTAACACTACTAAACTGGGTAATGCGTTTGCACACCACGGTACTGTACAAGGGCGCATTGCAGTTAACGATAAAGTAGATGCAACTATTGATGATGCACGCCGTGAACGCATTAAGAAAAATCACACAGCTACGCATATTTTACACGAAGCACTGCGCCAATTATTAGGTGAACACGTAAGCCAAAAAGGCTCGCTGGTTGAACCTGAACGTTTACGTTTTGACTTCTCGCACTTTGAAGCTGTTACTAAAGATGAGCTACGTGAAATTGAGCGTGTAGTTAACGATGAAATTCGTCGTAACTTTGCCCTGAACACTGAGCTTATGGCGATTGATGATGCTAAGGCAAAAGGGGCTATGGCGCTGTTTGGCGAAAAGTACGACGATGAAGTACGCGTAGTAACCATTGGCGATTACTCAATTGAGCTGTGTGGTGGTACGCACGTAGAGCGCGCAGGCGATATTGGTTTATTCAAAATTGTATCTGAAAGCGGTATTGCTGCAGGCGTTCGCCGTATTGAAGCGGTAACCGGGGCAGATGCAGTAGCTTATGTGAGCGAGCAAGAAAAACAACTTAACGATGTAGCGGCGCTGGTAAAAGGTGATAGCGCATCGGTACTTGAAAAAGTAACAGCGCTTCTTGAAAAGTCTAAAGGTCTGGAAAAGCAAATTGCACAGCTTAACGATAAACTAGCCAGTGCAGCGGGTGCGTCTTTACTTGATTCGATTGTTGAAATTAATGGCGTTAAGCTATTAGTGGCAAACGTTGAAGGAACTGAATCTAAAGCGCTTCGTGGCATGGTTGATGACCTTAAAAACAAGATTGGCTCAGGTGTTATTGCACTTGGCGTTGCCAGTGGAGAGAAAGTGAGCTTAATTGCCGGTGTAACGAAAGATTTAACCGGTAAAGTTAAAGCCGGTGAGCTTGTGAACCACATGGCTTCTCAAGTAGGCGGTAAAGGGGGCGGTCGTCCTGATATGGCGCAAGCGGGTGGTTCACAGCCTGAAAACTTAAACGCCGCGCTTGATAGCGTAACAGCTTGGGTAACAGAGAAAGTTTAAGCTTACGTGGCACTTATTGTCCAAAAGTTTGGCGGCACTTCGGTTGGCTCTATTGAGCGAATAGAAGCGGTCGCCGACCTTGTTGTTAAAACTAAGCAGCAAGGGCATCAAGTGGTTGTGGTTCTTTCGGCCATGTCGGGAGAAACCAACCGCTTAATTAACCTCGCGAAACAAATAGATACTCGCCCGAGTAGCCGAGAATTAGACGTACTTATTAGCACAGGAGAACAGGTTTCTGTTTCGCTCCTTGCTATGGCTATTATAAAGCGTGGCCATTCAGCTGTAAGCCTACTAGCCGATCAGGTTAATATTCAAACCGATAACATGTTTGGTAAAGCCCGTATTGAAGAGGTTGCTGCGACGCGTTTAAAGCATGAGCTTGAGCATAATCGGATTGCGATTATTGCCGGTTTTCAGGGGCGCGATGTAGAGGGCAATATTACAACCCTTGGACGCGGTGGCACCGATACCTCTGCGGTAGAAATTGCCGCGGCGATAAAAGCCGACGAATGTCAGATCTATACCGACGTTGATGGCGTATACACTACTGATCCTCGTGTAGAACCAAACGCACAGCGAATGCGCCATGTAACGTTTTGCGAAATGCTAGAGCTGGCAAGCTTAGGCGCAAAAGTATTGCATATTCGTGCTGTTGAGTCGGCAGGCAGGCATAAAATGCCGCTAAGGGTGCTTTCGAGTTTTAAGCCCGATGAAGGAACGCTAATAAGTTTTGAGGAGAGCGATATGCCAACTAAGGTTGTGTCGGGGATTGCGTTTAATCGTGACGAATGCTTGATAAAGGTACATGGCGTACCATACTGTGTTCATTCTATTACAAAAATTTTGAAACTTTTTGCAGAAAATGGCATCGAAATAGATATGATTAGTCAAGTTAATCATAACTTTGAAAAAATAGACTATGCTTTTACTGTGCATTCAAATGACTATTTGCAAGCACACGATTTACTCACTCAACAACAGGTAAATCTGCAGGCTGATAGCATTTCTAGTGATACAACCGTTGCAAAAGTGTCGGCTGTTGGTATAGGAATGAAGTCTCACAGCGGTGTAGCGCATCAATTTTTTGATGCATTGGCGCAAGAAGGCATACACATAGTTTTAGTATCGACGTCTGAAATCAAGGTATCGGTTTTAATAGACGAGAAGTATTTAGAACTAGCAGTAAGAGCGTTACACTCAGAATTTTTAACAGAAAATGGATAGTTTGGGAGTTTTTACTTACTTTTCAATCAATTTTTCATTAAAATGGTCAAGCGGAATCTTATAATTTATTGGAACATGGGAGCAAGAGAATGCTAATACTAACTCGTAGAGTAGGTGAAACCCTAATGATTGGTGACGAAGTAACTGTTACTGTATTAGGTGTTAAAGGAAATCAAGTTCGAATTGGTGTTAACGCACCTAAAGACGTTTCAGTGCATCGTGAAGAGATTTACATGCGTATACAAGCTGAAAAGTCTAACCCTAATCCGGGCAATGCTTAATCAACACGTATACTTAGCTGAGTAATGCACTTAGCTATACCAAAAGCCACTCACAGAGTGGCTTTTTTGTTTATAAAGTTGCGCATCTCTTCGGTTAATACACTGCTAGAAATATATTGCATACCTTTATTATGGTGCACTAAGTAGCCACGGTTGGTTTTTATAATATGGGTTATTTCTGCCCACTTAAATGTATGGCTTTTATAGTGGTTCTCGGTGCTAATAGCGTCATCGGTAAACGAAAGAGTAACCGTTGATCCCGAAGCACGGCTAAGCATTTGGCGCGTAACCCACCAAGGCCTGCGGTAATAAAAGGCAACGCATTCTAATACACCCAGCATTATTAAAAATGTACCTAGGTAATGATCGTCAATAGCGTAAATACTAATTAAACCTAAGCACACCAGTAATGCCAGCAAAAAGTATTTTGGCTTTGCTGCTTTACTGTAAGAGTGGGACTCGTCAAAGCATTCGTAGTAGTAGGGTTTATCAAGTGTGTAAGTGGTGGTGAGTGCCATAATTGCTAATAAGTAATGGTTTTCGTTATTTTAACAAGCTAGCGTAAAAATCACACCCGTAAATGTAGGCTATGCATTATAAGCGTTAGAGGCCACTTTTTTATTAGCACACAAAAAAACGGCTTATTAAAAGCCGTTTTTACGTTACCAAACAGATTAACAGTTAGTTTCTTCTGCGTTAACGCCTTCTTTTACGTTTTCACATGCATCTTCAACAGAGTTTTGCACGTCAGTTACTGCTTCATCAATACGCTCACCTGCTTCTTCTGCATGGTTGTCTTCACAACCCATCATAAAGAAACCTGCAAATACGGCGATTAGTGCTGCTTTTAAAGTTGTTGAGTTCATAATGTAATTCCTTGTATATGTTGATTGTTTAGTGTTTTAAGTATGTTAGTAGCTACCTAGGCGATTTACCGCGCAGCGCACCTGAAACTAAAGAAATCACTAAAAGTACTAAAAAGATAAAGAATATAATTTTTGCTATACCAGCTGCGGCACCTGCGATACCACCAAAACCTAACACTGCAGCGATTAAAGCAATAACTAAAAATGTAATTGTCCAGCGTAACATTGTTTTCTCCTTGGTTATTAAATTCGTTCGAAAGTAATAATGCTAGTTGCGTGCCAGAGTTTAATTTTATTAATTTTCAATATGTTATGGTTTTTTGAGCGGAAGTTGTAAATTTAGAATTGGTAAGTTTTACGTTTAACGATGTAACTTATTCACACTCTTGTAAACACAGTAAAAAAATAAATATTTTTTGTGCACTTCTTTACCAGTCTTGGTAAGACCAATTTACATTTTAGCCCAAACTGATTTTTTACCTGCCGTTTAACTTACTATTTTTTATGGTTTTTAAGTTTTTTTGAGTTTAACCATATAACCTTTGCCTATAACGGTTATTTTTATCATCTATATCTAAGCCAATTTAACCCTGTATTAGCTATGTTAACTATTGTGACTGTATGTTAGTTTAATTTTAATTGGTTTTACCAATTGACAGATGGTAGACAAAGTTAAAAGTTTTGTTATCATTCGGTGAATAATTATTTAAATAAAGCGGTTTTTTATACCGCTATATAGTGCAGGGGGAGAAAAATGGATATAGGAGCTGTACTCACAACCGCAGGTAGCTTGATGCTTACGGGCATGGTGGGCGTGTTTGTATTTCTTTCAATATTGATTGGTGCTGTGTCACTCATGTCTAACTTGGTTGCTCGTTTTGACGAGGCTGAAGTTGCAATACCGGTTAAATCACCATCTTTAAAATCTCAAGGTGTGCCTAACGAGCACATCGCTGCTATTAGTGCTGCCATTGCTCAGTACAAATCAAATAATAAATAAGAGGCACACATGGCTAAATTAAAATTAACAGAACTTGTTTTACGCGATGCTCATCAGTCACTACTTGCAACCCGTATGCGCTTAGATGACATGCTACCTATTGCTAGCAAACTTGATGATGCCGGTTATTGGTCTATTGAGTCGTGGGGCGGCGCTACGTTTGACTCGTGTATTCGTTATTTAGGTGAAGACCCTTGGGAGCGTATTCGTGCCCTTAAAAAAGCAATGCCCAATACTAAACAGCAAATGCTATTACGCGGGCAAAATTTATTGGGTTACCGTCACTATGCCGATGACGTGGTAGAAAAGTTTGTAGAGCGTGCCCATAAAAATGGTGTAGATGTATTTCGTATTTTTGATGCCATGAATGATGTACGTAATTTAGAAACTGCAATTAAAGCGGCTGTAAAAGTAGGTGCCCACGCGCAAGGCACTATTTCTTATACGGTAAGCCCCGTGCACACCCTTGAGATGTGGTTAACTCTTGCTAAACAGCTTGAAGATTTAGGTTGTCACTCAATTTGTATTAAAGATATGGCAGGCTTATTAAAACCATACGATGCAGAGCAACTTATTAAAGGCCTAAAAGAAACCGTCTCTATCCCTATTGCTATGCAGTGTCATGCAACCACTGGCTTAAGTACAGCGACATATCAAAAAGCCATAGATGCAGGTATTGATATGCTTGATACAGCTATCTCTTCAATGAGTATGACTTACGGTCATTCAGCTACAGAAACCATTGTAGCGATTGTTGAAGGCACGGCTCGCGATACCGAACTTGATTTAAATCAGCTAGAAGAAATAGCCGCTTATTTTAGAGATGTACGTAAAAAGTACGCTGCCTTTGAGGGGAGCCTTAAAGGTGTTGATGGTCGTATTTTACTCGCGCAGGTGCCAGGTGGCATGTTAACCAACATGGAAAACCAACTTAAAGAGCAAGGCGCAGCAGATAAGCTAAATGAAGTATTACTTGAAATTCCGCGCGTGCGTGAAGATTTAGGTTTTATCCCGCTAGTTACTCCAACATCGCAAATTGTAGGCACACAAGCGGTATTAAATGTGCTTACGGGTGAGCGTTATAAAACAATTACCAAAGAAACCGCCGGTGTTTTAAAAGGCGAGTATGGTTTAACACCCGCACCTATGAACAAAGAGCTGCAAGAGCGAGTGCTTGATGGTCAGGATGTAATTACGTGTCGCCCTGCAGATAAGATAGCCCCAGAGCTTGCGTCGCTTGAAGCTGAGCTACAAAAAGAAGCGCAAGAGCAAGGTTTAACACTTGCTGATGAACAAATAGATGACGTGCTTACTTATGCGTTATTCCCACAAGTTGGCCTTAAATTTATTAAAAACCGTAACAACCCCGATGCCTTTGAAGCCGTGCCAAGCGCTGATGACTCAAACGCCAAGCCAGCTGCCAAACCTGCAAGTAACAAAGGGGTTAGCGCTGAGCAATACAGCGTTAAAGTTGACGGAAAAGTTTACGATGTTGTGGTTGCGCAAGGTGGTGAGCTTAAAGAGGTTGTGCTTAAAGATTCTGAGCATTTACCGCAATCAGCATCGGTTGCCTCAGGTGAAACACTAAATGCACCACTGGCAGGTAATATTTTTAAAGTCAAAGTAAAAGCAGGCCAAGCCGTAAATGAAGGCGATGTGGTTGTGATTATGGAAGCGATGAAAATGGAGACCGAAGTTCGTGCAATGCACTCAGGCACTGTTGCCGAAGTTTTAGTATCTGAAGGTGATGCTGTGACAACGGGCGACGCAATTATAGCGATGGCGTAGGAGTAGCTTTAATGGAAGGTCTTTTAAACCTTTGGCATGCTACCGGCATTGCTAACTTTACGTTTCCTGGCTTGATAATGATTGCTGTAGGCTGTTTATTATTGTTTTTAGCAATATCTAAAAACTTTGAGCCACTGCTTTTATTGCCAATTGGCTTTGGCGCGATATTAACTAATATTCCTGTTGCAGGGCTCTCAGAGCCTGGTGGGCTTTTGTACTCAGTTTACTATGTGGGTATTGATACCGGTATTTTTCCGCTATTAATATTTATGGGGGTTGGCGCGCTGACTGACTTTAGTGCGCTAATAGCAAATCCTCGCATGTTGTTACTAGGGGCGGCAGCTCAGTTTGGTATTTTTGCGACCTTATTTGGCGCAATTTTACTTAACTTTATTCCGGGTTTTGAGTTTACGCTTCAAGATGCATCGGCTATTGCGATTATTGGTGGTGCTGATGGTCCAACGGCGATATTTTTAGCATCAAAGCTTGCCCCTGATTTGCTAGGTGCAATAGCCGTGGCTGCATATTCATATATGGCACTTGTGCCAATTATTCAGCCGCCAATTATGCGTGCTCTCACAACGCCAGAAGAGCGCCAAATTAAAATGCCAGAGCTGCGTAAAGTGTCTAAAAAGGAAAAAATTATTTTTCCACTTATGGTGCTTACTGCAACAGCAATGTTTTTACCCGCAGCAATACCGCTAGTAGGTATGTTTTGTTTGGGTAATTTAATGCGTGAGTCGGGTGTTGTAGATAGGCTGAGTAACAGTGCTCAAAACGAAATTATTAATATAACGACTATATTTTTAGGGTTGGCGGTTGGCTCTAAGCTTGCTGCAGATGACTTTTTAACAGTAGAAACTATTGGTATTTTAGTACTGGGCGCGCTGGCTTTTGCTATTGGTACAGCATCGGGTGTGTTTATGGCAAAAGGCCTTAACAAGCTTTCTAAAACACCTATTAACCCTTTAATTGGTGCTGCGGGTGTATCGGCAGTACCGATGGCGGCGCGTGTAGTTAACAAAGTTGGGCTTGAGAATAACCCACATAACTTTTTACTTATGCATGCTATGGGGCCAAACGTAGCTGGGGTACTAGGGAGTGCCGTAGCCGCGGGTATATTACTGGCGCTTGTTGGCTAGTATTTAGGATTTAATCCAACCGATTAGCGCAGTTTACTGCGCTTTTTTTATGCCTATAAAACAGTGCATATTAAAGTTTGTTTGCAACCGTGTTTTTGTTTACAGTGAGGGCTATGCACACTAATAAGGATAGTCACCATGCTTAACACCCCTTTGGCAAAATATTTACCTCATGTTAGTAGACTCGTTTTTGGCTGTATGGGCCTAGGCGGCGGTTGGAATAAAGACGCCATAACTAAAGAGCATTTAAAACAAACTCACGAGTGTATTGATGCAGCCATAGCCGGCGGTATTAATTTTTTTGATCACGCCGATATTTATACCTTTGGCAAAGCCGAGCAGGTATTTGGCCAAGCACTTGGTGAGCGACCAGAGCTGCGTGAGCACATGTATATTCAATCTAAATGCGGTATACGCTTCGAAGATGATAAAGGCCCTAAGCGTTATGACTTTTCGGCTAAATGGATTGAAGAGTCAGTTGAAGGCTCACTTAAGCGTTTAAACACCGATTACCTCGATGTGCTTATGCTACATCGCCCTGATCCGCTAATGGAAGTAGAAGAAATAGCACAAGTGTTTAGCTGCCTACAAGAAAGCGGCAAAGTACGTAATTTTGCGGTATCAAACATGCAGCAGCATCAAATGAACTTTTTACAACATGCCCTAGATATGCCTATTGTGGCTAACCAAATTGAAGCAAGTTTACAAAAACACCAATTTGTTGATGAAGGCGTGTATGCCGGTAATGCAGACGGAAAAGACCTTAACTTTACACCGGGTAGTATTGAGTATTGCCGCCACTTTGATATTCAAATACAAAGCTGGGGAAGTTTATGCCAAGGGCTATATACAGGTGGCAATTTAACAAATGCATCGCAAGCTGATATTAACACCAGCATACTAGTCAATAAGCTTGCTGCACTTTACGATACCACGCCAGAGGCAATTGTTTTAGCTTGGTTACTACGCCACCCTGCAATGATACAGCCTATTATTGGCACAACGAACGTTGAGCGTATTACAGCCTCATGCGATGCCCTAAACGTGCAGTTGAGTCGCGAGCATTGGTATGCATTGTATGTAAGTGCCAAAGGCCATGAGTTACCATAAATAAGGTTTAGGAATGAATATATTTGTTATTTTAATTAGCTTGTTTATCGCTCTAGCGGTGCTTATACCCTTGCTTGAAAAATACCAAGGTAAAATGGGGTTGGATGGCGCAACTAAATACAGCAAATATATTTGGCCGCTGGTTATGGTTTCTTTAGTCGTACAGCTTATTTATGTACTGATGTATTAATGGTTTATAGCGTATACAAAAAAGCCTTTGCAGGGTAAACCTGCAAAGGCTTTTATATTATCTATAACTTATACATTACTTAAGTGCTAGCTGTAGTTCGCGATTGCGTTCAAGCTGTGCAATAAAGTTTTCAGCTATAGGTTTAAACTTAGCAAGTTCAGAGCGTGGTAATGGCTCAGACTTAGGTAACTTAACGGTTTTAGGATTACGGTGTACACCATTTACTAAAAATTCGTAGTGTAAATGTGCGCCTGTTACACGACCAGTAGAGCCCACGGTACCAATTTTGTCACCTTGTTTAACTTTTTGGCCTGTTTTAACCAGCTTCTTGTTAAGGTGTAAGTACTTAGTTACATACTGCGTGCCATGGCTAATAAATACGTAGTTACCATTGTACTTACTGTAACCTGCTTTAATTACTTTACCGTTACCCGAGGCTACAACAGGTGTGCCTGTACGTGCTGCGTAATCAATACCTCGGTGCGCTTTTACTTGCCCTGTAACTGGGTGTAAGCGACGAGGGTTAAAGCTAGAACTAATATATTTAAAGTTTACCGGCGCACGTAAAAATGCTTTTTTCATGCTGCGCCCTTCAGGCGTATAAAAATTTCCGTCGGTATGGCGAATAGCTGCATAACGCTGGCCTTGGTTTATAAATTCTGCAGCAATAATTTTACCTGTGCCAATAAATTCGCCATCAACATAATGCGACTCATAAATTAGTCCAAATTGATCGCCCTTGCGAATATCATTGGCAAAATCTACATCCCAACCAAATATATCAGCAAAGTTCATTATTTGACGCTCGCTTAAACCTGCAGCAATTGCTGAGGTCCAAAAGCTGCTAGAAATTTCACCACCGGCTGTTTTGCTCAATGTTTCAATTTCTTTGCTATCTATTGAGGTGTCGTAATTACCTTCGTCATTTAAGGTAACAAACAAAGTATCTGTTTTTGAAATAACATAACGAAGCTGCGCTAAGTCACCGTTCTCTGCTGTTGCAAAACTGAGTATTTCACCTGGGTGAATTTTAGTTAGTTTGCGTGTTTCAGCATTGGTGTTTATTAGCTTGTGAAGTGTTTGCGCTGAAAAACCAGCACGCTTGAAGATAATTGCTAAATTATCACCGTTTTTAACTTGATGATCGACTAAGTCGTATTCTGGCAGCTTTTCTGCTGCTTCTGGTGAATTTAATTCAGTTAATTTTTCGTTGTCTTCAACTTTAACTTGTAACTCGTAACGCTTACCAATTTCTAGTGCATTTGCACTATTGTCTTTGGATGCAGTCGCTTTTTCTGAAGGAAGAAAGGCTAAGCCAACAATAGCAGAAACCAAACCTAGAATAAGCAATTTGTGTTTTTTGGGAAGCGTGTTAACCACGTGAACCATAACGTGCCTTTTCTGCTGTCGTGAAAATAAAATGGATATTAATGCAGGATATACGTAATAAGGTACGAATACTAGTAAATAAAGCTAAAAGCCCCGCAAATGTTAGTAAAATGGCAATTTATAGTCGTTTCAGTTTATCGATTTAAACTGCTTTTAAAGTGCGCTAAAATCGGCTTTTAAACACCATTTCTAATTGCCTAACACAGTGAGACTAAACTTATTGAGTTTAGTTGCATTATTCGCATAAAAAATTGTTTTAATTAGGTAGAAATTTGTTATGTTAGCAACATAAGTGCTTTTGGTTTAAATCTGTTTTAAACCCTTATGTAGCAAGTCATCTAGTTGCCCCTTCGTTGGCAGAATTTTGGAGTAATACACAGTGGATTTACAAACCGCTCTAGCAGAGATAAAACGCGGTGCAGAAGAGATATTAATTGAAGATGAATTAGTTGAAAAACTAAAGTCGGGCAAAAAGCTAAAAATTAAAGCGGGTTTCGATCCTACCGCGCCAGATTTACATTTAGGCCACACTGTACTAATTAACAAAATGAAAACCTTTCAAGATTTAGGTCATGAGGTAATTTTCTTAATTGGTGACTTTACCGGCATGATTGGTGACCCAACAGGCAAAAATGTAACGCGTAAACCACTGACTCGTGAAGATGTACTTGCTAATGCTGAGACTTATAAAGAGCAAGTTTTTAAGATTTTAGACCCAGCTAAAACAACGGTTGCCTTTAACTCTCAGTGGATGGAAAACCTCGGCGCCGCAGGTATGATCAAACTTGCAGCTAATCAAACTGTAGCGCGTATGCTAGAGCGTGACGACTTTAAAAAGCGTTACGGCAGTGGTCAGCCAATTGCCATTCACGAATTTTTATACCCACTAGTACAAGGTTGGGATTCGGTAGCACTTGAGTCAGACGTAGAGCTTGGTGGAACCGATCAACGTTTTAACCTGTTAATGGGTCGCGAGCTTCAAAAAGTAGAAGGCCAAAAACCGCAAACAGTACTCATGATGCCATTACTTGAAGGCACTGACGGCGTTCAAAAAATGTCTAAGTCGCTAGGTAATTACATTGGTATTACTGATGCGCCAAACGATATGTTTGGTAAAGTAATGTCGATTAGCGATGTACTTATGTGGCGCTACTACGATTTACTAAGCAGCTTATCAATCGAAGAAATTGCAGCGCAAAAGCAACGGGTAGAGCAGGGCACTAACCCGCGTGATATTAAAATTGAACTGGCGAAAGAGTTAATTGCACGTTTTCACAGTGAAGAAGATGCACAAGCTGCACATGACGATTTTATCAAACGTTTTCAGAAAAAAGCGCTGCCAGATGAAATCCCTGAGCTGACAATCACCATTGCAGATGAGGGTATTTTAATTGCTAACTTACTTAAAGAAGCTAATTTAGTAGCCAGTACCTCTGAAGCAATGCGCATGATTAAGCAAGGTGCAGTAAAACTTAACGGTGAAGATAAAATCACTGATACAAAACTTGAAGTAGCAAAAGGCACAACGGCTATTTACCAAGTAGGTAAACGTAAGTTTGCCAACATTACTGTAGCGTAAGCGCAGTTAAAACGACAAAAACCAGCTTAGGCTGGTTTTTTTGTGCCTGTATTTTGGCTGCTAAATCAGCTTTAATATCTCAATACTGATAATAACTAATAGCCAAAATGCACGTGCTTGATTTAATCTATTTATGATCACAGGGAGGTCTTCGGGTTTGGGCAGTCTCTCGGCCCCAATACGCATTTTATTAAAACGCTTACCAAAATAAACTGCAGGGCCGCCCAGTTGTACGCCAAGAGATGCCGAGCACGTACTTAAAACCCACCCGGTATTTGTTTGATAAAAGTGTCTGCCATAGTGCTTTATGTAATGCATGCTTTGTTTACTGGCTTTACTTGCGGCAATGGTTAATGCAAGTAAGCGTACGGGGATAAATTCGATTACAAATAAAAGTATTTTCAGCGGTTTCAAAAAGTGGCTATTAGGTGAGATATCGGCGCGCCACGCTTGCTGCATTAAAGTGAGTAGCCGATACGCTAAGGCGGCAATTGGCCCAAGTAATAAAAATATAAATATAACGGTAAAGTAATTGCGAGCAGTTCGTAAAATTAAGCTTTCAATTAAGGCTTTAATTATACCTGGCGCTGAGAGCTTGTTTACTTCTCTGGCAAGCAATGGCTTTACGAGCTCTCGCGCGGTAGATTTTTGGTTTTGTTTTACTAACTTTGCAACACGTAGTGCTTTTTTTTCAATTGCTGTGCTTTCAAGGCACAAATATAAAATAAGACCTGCGAGCAGCTCAGGATAAAAGGCAAATTCAAGCAGTAACACAATAATAATAAGAATAACGCTTAAAACTAGCGAACTGGCAAGAGTGGCGGCTAAATAAAGGTAGCTTTTAGGTTCACTTGGTTTATAAACCCGTTTTCCTATCGCACTAAAAACAGCGGTTAATACTGTATTTGGGTGATACCAGTTTTTTAACGGAAAAAAGCGCTCAGCAATGAGCGCTACAAAAAAGGCAATAAAGTCCAAATGGTTTTGAACAATATTGCTTAGCATTTACAGCGTAACTTTTGTTAGTTTTTCCAATAATGCTACAACCATCTTTGATGAGTTGATTGATGCCGTTTCTAGGTATTCTTCAAATGATTGCGGTGACTCTTTACCGGCAATATCAGACATAGAACGAATAACCACAAATGGGGTATTTAGTGCATAACACGTTTGTGCAATAGATGCGCCTTCCATCTCTACCGCAAGCATTGTAGGGAAGTCACTGCGTGCTTTATCTATACGTACTGGGTCACACATAAATGAATCACCCGTACAAATTAAACCGACTAAGGTTTTTACTTCGCTGATTTGGGCAATAGTTTGCTCGGCAGCTTCAACAAGTTTTGGGTGTGCGGCAAAGCCTGCAGGCATTTGTGGAACTTGGCCAATTTCGTAACCAAAAGCAGTTACATCTACATCGTGATGACGTACTTCTGAAGAAATAACCACATCGCCAACACTCAATGAGGGATCAAAACCACCGGCAGAGCCTGTGTTAATAACGCAATCAGGATTAAAGTTATCAATTAATAACGTAGTTGCAATAGTTGATGCCACTTTACCAATACCCGATTGTACAAGCGTTACAGTATTACCTGCTAATTCGCCGGTGTAAAAAGTAAACCCTGCTTTAGTTAGCACTTGTGGGTTTTGCATTGCTTCACGTAAAATTTTAACTTCTGGCTCCATTGCGCCAATAATACCAACATTCATAGTGTTTGATTCCTGAGTTTGAATACGTAGATTATACGTGAAGTTAGCAATAAAAAACAAAAAAGCGAGCTGTTTTACGGCTCGCTTTAAATACTTTTAGGAGAGTATTTAATTCTATTTTAAATTTCGGCTAACGCAGTGGTTTGTGCTTTAGCTTGAGAAGGTGACAATACCGCAGGTTTACTTACGCGATTACGAGTAGGGCGAGGAGACTGCACGGCAGGCTTGCCTATTTTAAACATAATTGCATCGCGTACCTCAGAAGGGCGGTAGCCTGATTTTACTTTCATACGAATATGTGGAATGCCAGCTGACTCTAAAGCACCGTTTACAAACCAGTCGCGCTGCGCTTTGTGACCATCTTTATTTGCGTTGTTAACTAAATCGACTGCAGCCACTATCGTCATTCTTTCTTTATCAACCAGCACAAAATCGAGTTGCTTATTTTTAGCTTTAGCTAAAGCAGCACGTTTTGATTTAGCAGAGAGCCCTTGCTTACAGTCGATTACATCGATGAGTTTGACGCGGCTCACAATTTTATATTGATCGCCTACCGCACGCTCTAAAAGATTTAAAAATGCACCCTCAACCTGTGTAAATACGGTTTGTTTGCGGGTAAAAGGATAGGGATTGCCGCCATTATCACTAAATTTTGACGCAACCACAGAGGCCCCAACCACTAATACTAAAATTGATAATAAAGCGAATTCCATACGGTAACTCCATAACAACAAATTGACACTGCTCATGTAAAGCAATTTACGTGCCTAAAAGGTTTGTGTTATGCGTTAATTACCGTATATGTTTAGTATTAATGTAATGCGGCTGTTAGGCTTTGTAGCCACCCTCAATACCTTTGACGGCAATAGCAACAGCATCGTGAGCATGCAATGACTCGTAATGATTGATTTGTAGCCAGTAATCACTAAAGTTATCGTTTTCAAGAACTGCTTTAATTTTACGTGCTGCATCTTCACAAAACATCAAATTTTGACCGTTAAGGCGGGCAAATTCTTGCTCATCTTCACGTTTTACTGCCGCTTGTACTGGTGTTTTTAGCTCAGCTTCTAATGTATCAATTAAATTGACTACATCAAATTCACTAATCGTGTTATCTAGCTTTACTTTAACGTTGGCAATTGAACGCTGTGAGTGAGGCGTTGCCACTATACCCTGCGTTGTCCCTAGCCATGCTAAAACGTCTTTTTGATTAAGTGTTTCTTGGGTAAATTTTTCGCTAAACGCATTTTGAATGAGTTGGCGAGCAAGTGCTGCAGAGCACGGGCAAGTAGATGAATAAGTTACATCAACACTTAGCTCGTAGCTAATTACGCTATTTTCAATTGTGCTGGTTAGGGTAATTGGGTAGCTTTTCCAACCTGCTTTACCACTTAATAACGACTTACGACGCAGTGGTAACTCAAATTTAAATTCTATTTGGGCTTTGTCACTTAACCCTTTATGGCTGGTAATAAAAGTATCGAGTGCTTGAGCTAAAGTGTGTGGGTTAACTTGTTGCTCTGTTGAGAGTAAATCAAGCGCCAAAAATAGACGCGACATATGAATGCCTTTAGCGTCTTCTTTATGCAAATTAACAAAGGCACGCGCTTTTGCATTAACGGTAACGGGAGCTAAATCTTTCGATTCAAAAATAAATGGCAGTTCTATTTCGCCCATACCAACCCAGTCTAACTTACCTGTTTGTAAGGCGGGAGCCGTATCAGCTATATCGGGCATATTGGTTTGCATGTGCGCTACTCGTTATTGGTCATAATAAAGCGCAGCATTTTACACTAAATAATTTATTGCTGAAATGATGAGTTTAACAAGTAGGCAAAAGTAAACATGAAAATTTTCTGTTTTTGTCGCACAAGATGAATATAGCTAATAGAAAAATGCTAAGATCTGCTGCAAAATGCGTTTGACTATTAATAGGCACTTTTTATTTATGCCTAGTAACGAGATACACTGACCTATGACCGATTCTTCTTTGAGCCCTTGGGCTCGAGTACTTTCTAGTTTAATAACTCGCTTTGGTGAGTTAAAAACCGCGGCAATGTGCTACGCGCTTTTATTAGGCGTGTCGCTTATATTGTCGAGTATGTTTTATTATGTGGCACTCGGTGAGGTTAATTTAGTTGATATTTTAGCAGTGGTATTTTTTACTGCGGTTGTATCTCCGTTTATGATCAGTATTTTACTCAACTCGATTAGACAATTAGATGCCTCATATGCTTATTTAGACAGTGCAACAAAACAAGAAAAGCTTTTAAACCAAACATTAAAAGATAATATCAACCGCCTCAACATTGAAATAGATGAGCGAAAAATGGCGTTTCATGCCAAGCATCGCGCCATTGAAGAGCTGCGCCGCGAAATAGCAGAGCGTAAAAAAACACAACAAGAACTTGCTCAGCAAGGCATGCTCCTTCGCTCTATTGTCGACTCTTCCCCCGATTTATTTTATTACCGAGATAACAACGGCGTGTTTGCCGGCTGTAATAAAATGTTTGAAGAGGTTATGGGTAAAACCAGCGCTGAACTAATTGGTAAAACAGTGGAGCAGATTTTCCCAAGCTACTTTTTAGCAGAGGTACTCAGAACCGATAAACAAGTAGAGCAAACGCATCAAGCGCTGACAATTGATGTTGAATACATGGTAAATGGTGAAAACCGTTGGTTTGAGCTGCGTAAATTACCGTTTATAAACGATCAAGGTGACTACATAGGATTGCTTGCATTTGGCCGTGATATAACCAGCCGTAAAGAAGCAGCACAAGCGCTTGAAACAGCCTATAAAGATAAAGGTAAGTTTATAGCAACGCTTAGCCATGAGCTGCGCACGCCATTAAATGGCATTGTAGGTTTAACCCGAATGCTACTTGATACAGAGCTTAATAAGCAGCAACGCAGTTGGTGTAATACGGTGTTTTCGAGCGCTGAAACCTTAGGTAATATTTTTAACGATATTATAGACTTAGACAAAATAGACCGAGAGCAGTTAGATATAGCAACCGACTCTATTAACGTTTCCGACTTTATTAATGATGTAGTTAACTTTGCCGGTTTAATTGCTGAGCAAAAAGAGCTTGAGTTTTCAATTGAGCGAAATGGCATATTAGACGTTTATGCGTTACTAGACCCAACGCGTCTACGCCAAGTGGTATGGAATTTAATTAATAATGCCGTTAAGTTTACCCAGCAAGGAGAGGTAAAACTCACCTGTAGCCGTGAAGAGCGAAGCGATGGCCCTTGGCTTGAACTTAAAATATCAGATACCGGGCAGGGGATCCCAGAGGATCAACTCTCGCGTATTTTTGATATGTATTATAAAGCTCCAGATCTAAGCGGTAAAAATGCGATTGGCTCAGGCATTGGTTTAGCCGTTACCAAAGCGTTAGTCAATGCAATGAAAGGTACTATTTCTGTAACCAGCACAGAAGGTGAAGGCAGTTGCTTTACAGTAAATATACCGCTTAGCTTATGTGTAGCGCCTACTGAACAAAGCTATGCAGGTAGAGGTTTATATATTTTACTTGTAGAGGATGTGCCATTAAATGCCGAAATTGCGACTAATTTGTTAGAGCAGCGTGGCCATGAGGTGATTTGGGCCGAAACCGGTGAAGATGCACTTTCGTTTGTAGAAACCGAAGACGAGCTTGATTTAGTACTACTTGATATGCAACTGCCCGATATAAATGGTGATGAAGTGGCAAGACAAATACGTGCCGATAGCCACTTTGATAAATTACCTATTGTTGCGCTTACAGCGAATGTACGTAGCGCCGAAGAAGACCTAGAAGGTATTTCGGTGCAAGGGGCGCTTGCTAAACCCATTAATACAATAAAGCTTGATAAGATGCTCGCTGATTTGTTTGATATTCAACAAAGTGAATCAGACAAGCCACTGCTAACGGTAAGTAAAGAAGCGCTTGAGAGCATTAATGCAAGTGTGCTTGATGTTGAAACTATTGAAGACTTTGTAAACTCTATGGGGCTTGAAGTATTTAAGCGCAGCAGTGGTTTGTTTGAAAAGCTAAACCCGCAATATCAGCAAGAGCTACAAAGCGCGTTAAACGAAAACGATAGGGAAGAGTACAAATCGGTGGCACATAAGCTTAAAGGTGCGGCGGGATCTGTAGGGTTAAACGACGTACAGTTACATGCTAAAAAGATGGAGCACGGTGCGCTTGATGAATCAGATGAGGTACTAAAAGAATGGTTAGATATATTGGCAGATAAAATAAATGAAGGACAAAGTGCCCTTCATTCTTTTTTACAATTATTAGAGTAAGCGATTTACTCTAATTAAGCGTCGATTTTACCAATAAAGCGGTAACCTTCACCATGGATGGTGCTGATTAGCTCAGAAGTAGAATTATCACTTTCAAAGTGCTTACGAATACGACGAATCGTTACATCTACTGTACGGTCATTAGCACGAAGCTCACGGCCAGTCATATGCTTAATAAGTTGCTCACGGCTAAAAATACGGCCAGGAGAATCAAGCATTAAACGCAGCGCGCGGTATTCACCTTTAGGTAGGCGCTTAGCATCACCATTTGGTGACGTTAAACAACGGCTGTTTTCATCAAGTTCCCAACCGTTAAATGTAATTACGCCGTTGGTTTCTAGCACTGACTCTTCGCCACCTAGCGCTGTACGAGTAATTAAGTTGCGAGCGCGTATAGTCAATTCACGAGGATTAAAAGGTTTAGTGATGTAATCATCAGCACCAATTTCTAAACCTAAAATACGGTCAACATCGTTATCACGGCCGGTTAAAAAGATTAAACCGACTTTACGTTTTTGGCGTAATTCACGTGCTAAAATCAGCCCGTTTTTACCCGGTAGGTTGATGTCCATAACTACAAGATTGACGTCATCATTATTTGTAAGCTTGTCATGCATATCATCGCCATCAATGGCTTCAATAACTTTGTAACCTTCAGCTTCAAATAAACTAACGAGGTTTAGTCGAGTTACGTCTTCATCCTCTACGATTAGAATGACTGGCGTTTGCATTATTAATTAACCTTTTTGGAATATTTTATTTACAAAAAATCGAATATTAACTAAATAATTCGATTACTAGAGATTATAGGATTATACCCAAATGTTAACAAGAAAAAACAAGTTGGATAAAAATAAAACAGTAGGGGTGTTCCAAACTAACCAAAAGGCATTGTGCAAAAACTACTGTTTAATGATATATAACGGATGCAGCTTTTTGAATTATGAAAACGAAGCCATTTCCTTTAATAATTGATACATCCACCAATTGCTTAAAGGTACTAAAAAATAATCGCGCAAATTCAAAACAGAATTATATCATTTTATAACCTTTCATCAATGTATGTGATACTGCAAAAGCAATAAAGTTCAGAAATTGTATCGCCTAATTATTATATCAAGTTTAATAATTAAACATGAAATATCACATGCTCTCTCTATAAGGTCATTAAATGGTAATTCAAGTAAAAAGCGTAAATAAATATTCTTTTTTAAACATTTTTTATGGGATTGTAATAACAAAGCGCACACCGGGTTTAGCATCTTGGTCATACAGTATATGCCCGCCGAGCGCTTGGGTTACCAAGTTGTAGACTAAATGCATGCCTAAACCACTGGCCCCTTGGCCTCGCTTAGAGGTTACAAATGGGTCAAATATCCTATTTTTGACATTTTTATCAACGCCTTGTCCGTTATCTGTGTAGATTATTTTTATTTGTGGGCCTGTTATTTCTATATCAAACTGAATATCGTTATTTTCGCTGTTGGTAAAACCATGTATGGCTGAGTTTAAAATGAGCTGTTGGAATATTTGTTGTAGTGGCTCTGATTTACTCTCAATTGTTAAATCACTCGGGCAGTTAATCATCACGTTAGGTTTGGAAGTTATTAACTCTGATTGAATCGACATTAACACGTCAGATATTAATTTATGGATATTTACATGGGTTTTAACCCCGTCATCTTGAATTACAGCTACCTTTTTAAAGTTAGAGATCAGGTCGGCTGCTCGATTTAGGTTTCTATAAATTAAATCAAGGTTTTCGATACCTTCATCAATAAAGCGTTTTAATTGGTTAGAAGTGAGAGACTTATTATCAAAACTAAGCTGAATATCGGCAAGTTTGTCGCGCAGCAAGGTTGAGCCTGTAATACCCAGGCCAATTGGGGTGTTAACCTCATGGGCTACGCCGGCTACCATTTGTCCTAATGATGCCATTTTTTCGTTTTCTACTATTTGCTCTTGGTATTGGTGCATTCGCTCAAGAGTAGAAAGTAGCTCTTGGTTTGCTTCTCGCAGGGCTATTGTTCTTTGGTTTACCTTTTCTTCTAAGCTTTGGTTAAGTTGTTTTATTTCAAGTTTATCTTTTTCATGACGTTCTATTTGCTTACGGGTACGAGCAAGCATGATATTTAAGCTATTTGATAAGGCTGTAACCTCTTTTACACTTGTGCTTGGAGCGCGTACGTCATAGTTATGGTTTTTTGATACGTCTTGCAGTAATACACTTAAGTGCTCAATAGGGTTAGCGATACTCTTTTGGGTTTTTATCGCTATAAAGTACACAAAAAACAAAATAAATAGGGTAAGGAAAATATCTATAATTATTTTTTGTTTTATAAATTCATCTAGGCTTTCTAAGCTGCCACGCATATAAACGTAGCCAACCACTTGTTCGTTATTAAGCACAGGTGTTATTAGTTCAATGTAGTTATTGGTAACTCTTGGCTCGCTAAGCTCTTTAATACTGTCTACGCGCAAAGGAACTGGCGGGGTTTTTTTAGCATTAAAGCTAATAAAAAATACAGGTTTGCTCGATGATTTTTCTATGGCGTAAATATGAATATTTTTAACAAGAGGGATTTTATCAAATGACTTTAGGCGCTTTTCTTCTGTTTTTCTGTCGTCTTTAACCAATGAGCCTGATGCATCAAACGCAACAATATCAGAGAGGATCACGAGTTTGTTTATGATCAGTTTCTTTTGTTCATTTACACTCATATAGGTAGAAATTGAAACCGATAAAGTTAAACAAATAGCGGTGATAATCATGATGGTGTTGATCAGCGCTTTTCGAATACTTTTTTGATGTACTTTTTTTGGCATTATTGCTGCGTCGCCTAAGTATGAATATTTATATTTAGACCTTTAGTTTAGCAAAAACCATAGAAAGTGAAGGGAAATAGTGAAATTAATTCTGATATTTATTCGAAAGTTAGGCTAAGTATTAATTACACTTAGCCTAATAAGTGTAATTAGTTAGCTACTGTAAACAGCAAATTTATTATTTTTGTACACAGTATGGAAGCTACCAAACTGCGCTTCTAAAATTGGCGGGTATTTTAAAAAGCTATTAGCCACTATGCTGAGCTTACCTAACTTAGTTAAGTGTTGCTTAGCATTTGATAAAAATGCTTCTGCAATTGTGTAGTCGGTTGCTATGCCAGTATGAAAGGGCGGGTTACTAACTATTAAATCAAACTTGCCGCTAATATTTTTTAAGCCATCACTTAAAATAGTGCTGCCTTTAATATTATTAAGCTTTAATGTTTGCTCAGTAGCATAAGTTGCAAGTGCGCTCACATCGCTGCAAGTAAAAGTCAGTGCTGGGTTTTTAAGACCTAAAAAAGTGGCTATTAAGCCTGCACCACAGCCAAAATCCAGTACATTACCTTGTTTAGTCGTAGGGGCATTTTCTAATAACATTTTTGTACCAGCATCTAAAGCGCCGTGGTTAAAGACTCCCGGAACACTGATAGCATCAAACTCTATCCCAGCTACACTTACGGTAAACGTTTTATGGTAACGGCTAATATCAAAGGTTGGGTTGGACTCTAGCTGCTCAAATGAGAACAAAATACAATGCTTAGCAGAGTCAATTTTATTACTGTATTGTGCTTTGCCTGCTAGCTGTTTTTCTATCGATTTAACACCACTTTTATTTTCGCCCACGACAAGTAGCTGTGCTTTTTTGTTAATAACGGCGCGAATATTATCAAGTGCCATTAATACTTCAGGCTTTGATTTTGGGTAGTATAGAATAACTAAATCGTAATCGTTGGCGGCCATTTCATGGTTAACACACACGTTTATGCCATTTATTTTTTTAGCAAACTCCCCATTAGCATGGTTATAACTAAATGCGGTGATGGCACTTTGAGGATTTAGCTGCTTTAGCTCTGCTAAAAAGCCATCTTGAACAAAGTTGACCACCAAGATAGATTTTCCCACTAGTTCTTCGCTATTACGAAGTAACAGTAAACTTGGGTTGGTTAATACGCTCATAAATGGCTTTGCCTTACAAATTATTGATTAGTAAATTGGTGTAATTATTTTGTGCGCTCAAACATTAAGTCCCACACACCGTGGCCTAAACGGTGGCCGCGCTGTTCAAACTTAGTTAGCGGGCGCGAATCAGGGCGAGGTACATAGTCGTTAGTAGATGACTGGTTTTTATAGCCAGGCGCTGCTTGCATAACTTCTAGCATGTGCTCGGCGTAGTTTTCCCAATCAGTGGCCATATGAAAAACACCGCCAATTTTTAATTTACTACGCAGTTTCTCAGCAAATTCTGTTTGCACTATACGGCGTTTATGATGGCGCTTTTTATGCCACGGATCAGGGAAGAACAATTGCAGCGTAGTTAAGCTTTCATCAGCAAGGCAGTCAGCGAGTACTTCTACTGCATCGTGTTCAAATACACGTAAGTTAGTCACACCAGCTTCATCTGCATCCATTAAACATGCGCCAACGCCTGGGCGATGTACTTCAATACCAATAAAGTTTAGGTGCGGTGCATTTTTTGCCATTTCAACTAATGACTTGCCCATACCAAAACCAATTTCTAATACTACATCATTGTTATTGCCAAATACTTGGGCTAAGTCGAGCAGGCCGTTTTTATGCTCAAGCCCCATAGTTGGCCAGCATTTTTCGATAGCGGCAGCTTGGCCTTTAGTTAAGCGGCCTTCGCGTTTTACAAAACTGCGAATTGTGCGGATATACTTACCTTCTTGCTTAGCTTGCTCAAGGTTGTTGTTACTTGATTCACTCATATTATTGGCCTGACAAAAACAATGTGTTTAAAAATGGTTGCGTATTATCCCTGACCAGGCAGCTAATCACAAGTATTAGCGTGTTATAGCGCCTTCATCGCTTGATCTTTTTATTAACTGCAATAGACTGAGCCGCTATTGAGCATGAGTAAAAGTAGTATATGTTGGATTTAAATAAACCCCAGTCAGACAAATTTGCTAACCAAGTAGTTGACTGGTATCACCTGCATGGGCGTAAAACCCTTCCTTGGCAGTTAGCTAAAACACCTTATAAAGTGTGGGTGTCGGAAGTAATGTTACAACAAACGCAAGTTGTTACGGTTATTCCATACTTTGAAAAGTTTATGGCAAGTTTCCCAGATATTATTGCTTTAGCAAATGCAGATGAAGATTTAGTACTGCACCATTGGACCGGCTTAGGTTATTACGCTCGAGCACGTAACTTACATAAAACAGCTAAAATAGTGCGAGATAAGTACCAAGGCGAATTTCCCACGACACTTGAAGAAGTCATGGGTTTACCCGGCATAGGGCGCTCTACAGCAGGTGCTGTATTATCACTGTCGCTTGGTCAGCACCACCCTATTTTAGATGGTAATGTTAAGCGAGTGCTTGCTCGTTATTTTATGGTTGAAGGGTGGTATGGGGTAAAAAAAGTAGAAAACCAACTTTGGCATTTATCTACCCAGTTAACCCCTAAAAACAATGTGACTGAATTTAACCAAGCCATGATGGATTTGGGAGCCAGCGTTTGCTCGCGCAGTCGCTTTGACTGCCAAGCGTGCCCACTTAATAGCGATTGCGGTGCGTTTAATGCTGGAAAGGTAAAAGAGTTTCCACATTCGAAACCTAAAAAATCGGTGCCTAAAAAAAGTTGTCATCAGTTGATTATTCAACATGACGAGAAAGTGTTAATGGAAAAACGCCCAAGTAGCGGTATTTGGGGCGGTCTGTTTGGCTTTTTTGAGTTTAACGAATACAGCGAAATGGTGTTATTTTTAAATCAGCAAGGTCTAAAAGCCGAGCTGGAAGAGTTAACGCCTTTTACTCATGTGTTTTCGCATTTTGAGCTAACAATAAATCCACATGTGCTTAATATTAACGCCATACCGGATGTAGTAAATGATAAACAACTTATCTGGTACCCACTTGATCAATCTATAGAGGTGGGTTTAGCCGCACCGACTAAAAAGTTGGTTAAACAAATGAGCCCAATAGGTTAAACTATTAGCATTTAGCGCTTAAGAGAGTCAATTATGGCACGTACAGTATTTTGTCAAAAGTTACAAAAAGAAGCCGAAGGGCTTGGATTTCAGTTATACCCTGGTGAACTAGGCGAGAAAATTTTTAATAATATTTCTAAAGAAGCATGGGGCCTGTGGCAGCATAAGCAAACTATGCTAATTAACGAAAAGCATTTAAACATGATGGACCCAGAGCACCGTACGTTTTTAGAAGAGCAGATGGTTGGTTTTTTGTTTGAAGGCAAAGACGTAGAAATTGAAGGTTATCGACCTCCAGAAAAATAAAACTGCAAATATAAAAAAAGGGCTGTATAGCCCTTTTTTTATAGCTATATTTTATAGCGTTTCTTCATCAGTGCTTGCTGAGCGCACTTGCTCTTTTAAAAACTGTGCGGCTTTAGAGTATTCAATTTCAAGCGCATCTCTTTGTGCGATTAACTCATCAGTATCGAGCTCTGCGTTTTTACACTTTTCCTCAAACTCTTCTGCACATTGCGCAACGGCTTCTGCACCAATTGTTTTAGAAATTGACTTAAGCTGATGGCAGGCATCACTGATCTCATCTCTGTCATTAACCATAACGCCGGAATTGATACTTTTTATAAGGCTTTGGCTTTGCTCTAAAAACATTTTGAAAAAGCGTATTTGCTTGGCTTCATCGCCGTTTACATAAGTTGATACCGCATCCATATTAATGGGCATGGCAGGCTTTTGATGAATGACAACGGCTTGGTCTTTATTGTGCTTGTTGTACCAACGCTTTAAGGTATCTTCTAATGCATTTAGTTCTATAGGCTTAGTGATAAAGTCGTTAATACCTACAGCCAAGCAACGCTCTTTTTCACCTTTGAGCGCATTGGCTGTAACCGCAATAATATAAGGTTGTGCGTCTATAGAATCTAATAATTCGGCTTCATCACGAATTTTTTCAACCATGTCGTAGCCTGACATTTTAGGCATGTGCAAGTCGGTTAATATTAGCGAGTAATTGTTTTTACGCCACATATCTAACCCTTCCTCACCATTATTGGCTACTTCAACGCCATAACCTAATATATGCAGCTGATCAGTTAAAACTTGCTGGTTGAGTAGGTTATCTTCTACTAATAAAATCAGTTTATTCGCATCGCGAGCTTGTTCAACATTTAAATAATTGTTTAATGTTTTAGTTTTTTTAATTTGCTTAGGTTGATGCAAACCTGCAGCTACCAATATCGACATCATAAAGTTAGATTTACAAAGCGGTGAGGCATTAATATAAAACACATTTTTATGGTTTATTGCGGCTTCATCAAGCTTACTTAGTACCACGACTTGTTGATTATTATCTTCAAGTGAGTAAATTAGACGACGTAGTAAAGAGTTAACTTTTTCCATATCATCTATGCCATCGACAACCCATATAATGTCGTGCTGCTCTTGTTGAGCTTCTATTTCTTGCTGGTTGTGCACGTAGGTAATTTTAGCGCCCATAAACGATAAATAGCGGTACATTGCTTTTTCGCGCTCTAAATGATTGCTCACTACCACTACATGTTTGCCATTGAGCGCATTTTTATGTGCGTATTTAATTTTTCCTGAGGTCCCAAATGGCAGCTCAACGGTAAACTCACTTCCAATGCCTGCATGGCTAGTTACATTAATCGTACCAAGCATCAGCTCTGTTAAACTTTTACAAATAGAAAGCCCTAAACCAGTACCGCCGTATTCACGGGTAATTGAGTTTTCGGCTTGTACAAACGGGTTAAATATTTCTCGCAGTTGCGCTTGGGTCATACCCTTGCCGTTATCGGTTACGCAAAAACGTAAGGTAAAATGATCCGCCGTATTATGGGCTACTTCTACCGATATTTTTACGTGTCCTTGGCGTTTGTCATCAGTACTAGTGAACTTAATTGCATTACTGCAAAGGTTATACAGTACTTGGCGAACTCGTATTGTGTCACCGGTTAGATTAGTTGGAATATCGGGTGCAATAGAAAGCTCTAAGTCTAATTGGCGCTTTTTAGCAACAGATGAAAGCACGCGAGCGACCTCTTCAATCGTATCTGTGACCGAAAAAGGTGTCGGGTCAATATTTAGCTTACCCGCTTCAATTTTTGAAAAGTCTAAAATATCATCCAAAATACTCAATAATGAAAACGCTGACTCACGGATAATGGTACTTAAGCGGTGCTGAGCCCCATCAAGCTCGGTTTGTCTTAGTAAATCTATAGTGCCAATAACGCCGTTCATAGGCGTGCGGATCTCATGGCTCATGGTGGCTAAAAAGGTCGTTTTAGTTTCGCTAGCGCGCTGCGCTTTTAACGTAGCTTGCTCTAATGCAACAGTTCTTTGTTGTACTTCATTTTCAAGGCCTGTTTGTAATTTTTGAAGTTCTTTTTGCGCAGACTCTTTTTCAGACATTACTGAGTTAACTTTATTAAGCAGCAGATTAATGTTTTTAGCCACGCCCGATAAACCTAAGTCCAGTTTTTCACTTACTTTACTCTCGTAATTACCATTTTCGGTAATCGCTTGAAGTTCTTCATTTAATAAATGGCTACTTTTACGCAAGCGAGTATTAATATAGGTATTAAATAGTAGGGCTAATGCAAACAAGGCAAATACGCTTACAATTGCAATAATATAGGCTATTACTTGTGAGTCTTGCTGCGTTAATGGCGGTGCTGGTAATTGCTGTTTTATGATTAGTTCGCCAATAGGTTGATCGTTTAATAGCAATATATGGTGTAATACGCCTTGCTCAGTTAAATGCTCATTTATTTTTTTAGACTCAATAGCGGGTTTAGTGCTGCTATATACAAGTTGGGTTTCTGAGGTAGCATTAAAGCGATAGAGCGTATATTCAAACTCATCATCTAACACTGAGGTTAACTCAAGTAGTTGGCGAACTTTACCTTGCCCATACATAGTAAGTGCATCTACCATTGGTAAATCAAGCTGTTGGGCAAGCTGTGTAATACTTACTTTTTGTTTGGCTGCTGGTGCAGGTTGTGTATTTTGCGAATAAAACGCGAAGGCAACAATAGCAAGCGCTGTTACTGCAATATTAATAATTAAAAAAAGCGGCAGTAAGCCTTTTACCGGCGAAGAGAATTTACTCTGCATTGATTGTTCCCGTTGGTATTTGTTATTACGATAAGCCCTTACCGTATTTTCATAGTAATCGTACCATTTACGTAAAATAATTCACTACGTTTTTAGTCTGGTTTAATTGATTAAATTAAGTTTTTTCGTAAAATTTTGTTGGATAAATAAACATTAATATATAAAAGTACGCTTTGTTGTTTGAAAACCGTTCAAACAGTTATAAAGAGTAAAAAAAAAGTTGACTTGTAAGGGCAAAACTCGTTTAATACGCCGCACGCCCAGATAGCTCAGCCCAAACGGATGAGTGGGAATTGCATTAAAAGTCTTTAAAGACTTTTAATTAGCACTGTTTAAGTGCCTCGATAGCTCAGTTGGTAGAGCAGAGGATTGAAAATCCTCGTGTCCCTGGTTCGATTCCGGGTCGAGGCACCATTTATTAAAGTAGTAGTGTTTAATTAATAGTTTAAACGTTATTACGCGTGCCTTAGCACACAGTTTAGTGTGCCGACTTAGCTCAGCTGGTAGAGCAACTGACTTGTAATCAGTAGGTCAACCGTTCGACTCGGTTAGTCGGCACCATTTATTTTAGTAATTTGAAAAGGGAACTGTAATCAGTAGTCTGTTCAAGTTACCCGTCGACTCGGTTAGTCGGCACCATTTATTTAAATTAAATGTTTTAAACATTTAATCGCACAGTTTAAGTGCCTCGATAGCTCAGTTGGTAGAGCAGAGGATTGAAAATCCTCGTGTCCCTGGTTCGATTCCGGGTCGAGGCACCATTTACTTTAAGTTCTCAATCTTTAAAATTGAACGTGCCTTAGCACACGCTTTAGTGTGCCGACTTAGCTCAGCTGGTAGAGCAACTGACTTGTAATCAGTAGGTCAACCGTTCGACTCGGTTAGTCGGCACCATTTATTTTAGTTAAAGGTTTGAATATATAGCCTTTAGCTGGCACTGCTTAAGTGCCTCGATAGCTCAGTTGGTAGAGCAGAGGATTGAAAATCCTCGTGTCCCTGGTTCGATTCCGGGTCGAGGCACCATTTATATTAAAGCCCTGCATACACATGCAGGGCTTTTTTTTTGCTTAAAATTTATTATGGACAAAAAAGTCCATATTAATTGGGTATATCCTCTCTTTTTCTCCCTTGATTGCATGCGCATAATTACCTCATCAAAAGGTTGGGTGCTGTTATTACTCACTCCATTTATTTACTCATCAATATGATTGATTTTAGTAATAAAATGCAGGGCACTTTTAGCCTAAATAATACTAATCCGCAAAATAGATCACTTAATTAAGCGTATTGGTATAAGTAATTTAAAGCTGGAGCTAATTATGATCACGCAAATTGTTAAGTTTGATATTAAAGACGAGCACATCGCACAATTTAAAGCCCTTCTAGAAGTAGATAAGCAAGGCGCTAAATCTGAGTCTGGGTTGTTAGAGATGCGTTTATATCAAGATAAAAACGAGCCAGGCGTCTTTTTTGCTTATGAGCGTTTTGAAGATCAAAATGCGGTTGATTACCATGGCGCACAAGATTACACACAAACGTTATTAAATGCGCTGCCTGAAATTAGTCAATCGGCGCCAGAGGTCATGCTGCTTGAAAATACAGTGCCAGCTCCGCTGCATGAGCGTAATACAAAAGTTATTAACCCTGAAGACGATATATGTATTGTGTTTTTTATTTTTAAGATTAAGCCAAGCTTTAAAAATAAAGTAATAGAACGTTTTGCAACGCATGTAGAGCAAACGCGCAGCCAAGAGCCGGGTAACTTAGTGTTTGATTTATATAGTATTGAAAATAACGACGATACATTAGTTGTTTATGAACATTGGCGCAGTGAATCTGCGTTGTGGGATATTCACTTTAAGCAGCCGTACGCAGTCGAAACAAGCGAATTACTAGCACAAGCAGTTGTTGGCGATATGCAGCAATACATGAGCTTCGTTAAAGAAATTTAAAGGTTTGTGTTTAACAATATAGCTTATCTCGTTTAGCAAATAGTGTATTACACGCTATTTGCTTTTTTGTATAAACCCTCTCCAAACTCCCTGCCGGTTTTTATAATAACTGACTATTATGTTAATTCATCGCAACGTATGTAATGTTATGTAAAGTAAGTTGAGCAAAATTTGCCAAAGTGCTTGAATTACATTCATAAATGGCAGTAATTTAGGTTAACTATGATTTGGCAAACTAAGCCAACTGTATTGGCTCTTAGCTTTGTATTATTGGGCGGCTGTGCGGGTACGCTAAACCCTCAGCAGCGCGAGCAAGCACCCAGCGACATTGCAACGACATGGCAACATGGTTTAGCACAAAACACACTTGCAGTAGATCAGCAATGGCTGCAAACGTTAGAAAACCCTTACATTGAAAACCTTGTTAATAAGGCACTTAATAATAATCAGGCTTTGTTGCAAAGTGCCTACGATGTACAAATACAAAAGCAGCAATTAATAGTCTCAGGCTCTGCGCTTTGGCCTGATCTTGATTTATCTGCGCAGACTAGGCGCAGCAAAGACAATCGACCTGTAAGTTATGATAATGCCAGCTCTGTCACTCTAGAGCTAAGCTATGAAGTAGATGTGTGGGGCAAGTTATCTGATGCTAAACGCCAAGCCAACCTAAACTACTTAGCGCAACAAGCTAGTTTTGAGCAAGCTAAGCAGCAATTGGTGGCCGATGTTGTCACCGGCTGGTTTGACTTAGTAACCGCCCAGCAGCTACTTGATTTATATAAACGCCGAGAAGAAAACGCGCAGCAAAACTTAGATATTATTGAATCGGGCTACCGCCAAGGTATTAATGAAGCACTCGATGTATATTTAGCCCGTAATGAGCTTAATAACGAGCGTACGCGTATTGCCAATCAACAAGCCACGCTTGTAAGCGCATCGCGTTCTTTAGAGCGCTTATTAGGCGGCTACCCCAAGGGCGATATATCAGCAGAGGTTGAACTGCCTGTTTTTCTTGCGCCAATTAATACTGGTATTCCCTCAGAGCTTATAACCCGCAAGCCTCAACTGCGTGCAAGCTGGTATCAGTTATTAGCGAGCGATGCAGGCCTAGCCTATGCGCATAAACAGCGTTTCCCTAGTTTAAATTTATCAGCAAGCGTGAGTGATAGCACCGATAGAGTGAGCGATTTATTTTCGCCATCAAGCTTAGCGTGGTCCTTATTAGGCAATATTTCTGCGCCAATATTTAATGGTGGCCAGCTAAAAGCAAATGAAGAAATAGCACGCTTAAATGCACAAAAACAAGAGCAAGCATATTTAGATACCTTATACGATGCATTTAGCGATGTTGAAAACGCAATTACTCAGCAGCAATCTTTGCAAGCCAGTTATAAAAGCACATTAGAGGCGCAAGAAAACGCCCTTGCAGCGGAGCAACTGTCGTTTGAGCAATACCAAAGCGGCTTAGTAACATACACTACAGTGCTGGATGCCCAGTCGCGCTCTTTTGATGCGCAAAGCTCACTCATTGAAACAAAAAACCAGCTAATTGCTAACCGAATAAACCTATACGTTGCCCTTGGCGGCGATTTTAACGCCCCAACAAGCGAACCTAAGAGCAATAACGATGAAAACTAAATCAGCAAAACTTTTAATCCCAGCCGTAGTGGTGGTGGCCACCATTTTAATTGTTATGTTTATTAAGGGTAACCCGCCTGAAGCAAAACGTTTTGGCTCACCGCCTAAAGCCACGGTGAGCGTGTCGGTAAAAAAGATTGAGCCACAAGATTACTTAATTTTTATTGATAGCTATGGCACGGTAAAGCCGCGTACTCAAAGTTTGTTAGTTGCTCAAGCATCTGGGCAAATTAATAAAGTGAGTGATGACTTTAGAGAGGGTGGTTTTTTTGAAAAAGGCGATGTACTGCTACAGCTAGATGATAGAGATCATCAAGCTGAGGTTAAATCGGCGCAAGCAGCATTACTGACTGCAGAGCAAAGTTTGTTAGAAGAAAAAGCCCGCGGCCAACAAGCAATTACTGATTGGAAGCGTTTAGGCGGCTCATCGCAAGCGAGCAGCTTAGTACTTCGCGAGCCCCAACTAGCGGCTGCACAAGCACAAGTACTTTCAGCACAAGCCGCACTTGAAAAAGCACAGCTTGATTTAGAGCGCACAAAAATTACCGCACCTTACGCGGGGCGTGTACTTAGCCGTAATGTAGACCTTGGCCAAGTGGTAAGCGAAAACACAGAACTTGCAACTATTTATGCCATAGACAGCGTGGAAGTGCGCTTACCAATTAAAAATAAAGACCTTTCATATATTAATTTGCCAGAGCAATACAGAGATGGCAGTAAAAACCAAGCTGGCTCACTCGTTAAGTTTAAATCTGACCTGGTTGGCGAGCAAACATGGCAGGGGCAAATAATACGCACTGAAGGCGCCATTGATGAAGGTGCACAGCAATTGTATATTGTTGCGCAAATAAATGACCCTTACAAAGCCACAGCAAATAACCAATACCCAATTAAAATTGGCCAATACATTACTGCGCAAATTAGCGGTAAAACAGTGCCAAATGCGCTAATAATCCCTAATAGTACTATTTACCAAGGCAGTTACGTGTATGTGGTTGAAGAGGGGTTATTAAAACGCAAAAACATTACACTTGCTTGGCAAAATGCCACTCAAGCTATGATCAAAACAGGCCTTAATGCAGGCGATAAGCTAGTTATTACACCGCTTGGGCAAGTAAGCTCAGGCACAGCAGTAAGTATTTTAGGCGAAACCGATACGCAAAATACGCGAGCAAAAGGCCCAAATGGCGCAGGTAAAGGTAAGCGCCCATCGCGTGAGCAACTTGAGAAAAAAGCACAAGAAATGGGGATTAGTGTTGAAGAGCTAATACAAAAACGCCGCGCTGCAAAAGGAGATAAGTCATGATCGCTTGGTTTACAAAAAACCACGTAGCGGCAAACTTATTACTCGTCACTTTACTGTTATCGGGTTTATTTAGTTTATCGACTCAAATACCGCTTGAGGTGTTTCCATCGTTTGAAACTGACCGCATAAGTGTAAGCGTTACTTTGCGTGGCTCAACCCCAGAGGATGTAGAGCAAGGGGTAACCATTCGAATAGAGGAAGCTGTGCAAGACCTTGAGGGGATAGAGCAAATATCTAGCCGCTCATCTGAAGGCTCTGCGTCGGTGACCATAGAAGTTGAAAGTGGTTACGACCCGCGCGAATTACTAGCCGATATAAAAAGCCGTGTAGATGCTATAAACACTTTCCCAGCCGATGCTGAAAAGCCCATAGTGGCACTTGCCGAGCGAAAACGCGAAGTAATAGCCGTTACCGTATCGAGCGATTACGGTGAAAAAGAAACGTTAGAGTATGCTGAGCAAGTACGCGATGATATTTTACGCCTACCTAATGTAACGCAGGTTGAACTAAGTGGTGTACGCGATTACGAACTTGCCATAGAAGTAAGCCAAGACACCTTACGCCAATATAATTTAACCCTAGCGCAAATATCCACTGCTGTTGCTAAGTCGAGCTCTGATATATCGGCCGGTAATTTAAAAACCGAAGGTGGCGATGTTCTTATCAGCTCAAAAGGCCAAGCTTACCGCAAAGATGAATTTGCCAATATTGTGGTTAAAAACCAAAGCGACGGTACAGTAATACGCTTAGGTGATATAGCAAGCATTAATGATGACTTTGAAGAAACCCCTGTTCGCACACGTTTTAACGGTAAACAAGCCGCCTTTATTGATGTATACCGCATAGGCCCACAAAGCGCGATTGACGTAGCAGACGATGTTAAAAATTACATAGAGGAGCACCAAAGCTCGCTCCCGCAAGGTTTTGCACTAAGTTACTGGGATGACGACTCACAAGTAGTAAAAAGCCGTATAGCCACCTTAACCAGTAGTGCGTTACAAGGGGGCATTTTAGTGTTAGCACTACTTACTTTATTTTTACGCCCAGCCATCGCATTTTGGGTGTTTATTGGTATTCCGGTTTCGTTTATGGGCGCATTTATTGCGATGCCTATTTTTGGTGTAACTCTAAATATAATGAGCTTATTTGGCTTTATTTTAGTGTTAGGTATTGTAGTGGACGACGCCATAGTAACGGGGGAAAACGTTTATACTCATTTAAAAACTGCTGAATCGGGCGAACAAGCTGCCATTTTAGGCACGCAAGAAGTAGCAACGCCGGTTACCTTTGGCGTACTAACAACCGTAGCCGCCTTTTTACCTTTAGCGTTTATTGAAGGCGCACGGGGTGCCTTGTTTGCACAAATTCCGGTGGTGGTTATTCCGGTATTACTGTTCTCGTTAATTGAGTCTAAGTTTGTACTACCAGCTCATTTAAAATATATAAAGTTACGAAACCAAAAAACAAAATCATCAAAGCTTGAAGTGCTCCAACAGCGTTTTGCAGACGGATTTGAAAACGCTATTTTAAAGTACTACCAACCTATTTTATCAATTGGTTTACGTTATAAATTAGCCACCGTAAGTTTGTTTGTAGGTGTATTTTTTATAATTTTAACTTTAATCACTAGTGGTTGGACTAAGTTTGTGTTTTTTCCGCGTATTCCAAGCGAAACTGTACGGGTTACTTTAACCTTGCCAACAGGTACACCATTTGAAGTGACTAATAAGTATGTCATGGACATGTCGCAAAAAGCGCAGCTATTGCAAGACAAATACCGCGATGAAGACACCGGTGAAAGCGTAATATTAAATATACTCGCCTCCACAGGTGGGCGCGGCGGCGTGTCTAATTCTGGCAGCGTTCGCTTTGAGATTACCCCTGCAGAGAGCCGCGATTCAGACATTGGTTCGCGCGAGTTGGTGAGTGAGTGGCGTGATTTAATCGGTATTATTCCAGGGGCCGAAAGCTTAACTTTTAGAGCTGAAATTGGACGCAGTTCAGATCCTATAGATGTGCAATTAAGTGGTACTTCATTAAGTACCTTACAAAAAGTAGCGCAGAGCGTTAAAACACGTTTAAGTACGTACCCAACTGTATTTGATATTGCCGATAGCATGTCGGATGGTAAAGAAGAGTTGCAAATAGAGCTTACAGAACAAGGCTTTGCTTTAGGCTTAAACCGTGTTGATGTAGCTAACCAAGTACGTAACTCATTTTTTGGCTCGCAAGTTCAGCGTATTCAACGTGGGCGTGACGATGTACGTGTAATGGTGCGCTTACCAATTGAGGAACGTCGCTCTGTAGCCGACTTACAAAACATACTCATCACTACGCCGACAGGTGGCTCAGTACCGCTATCGCATGTTGCTACGTTAATAGCAGGGCAAAGCCCTTCGACCATAAACCGCATCGACCGTTACCGCACACTTAACGTGACCGCCGATATTGAAAAAAGCAATACTAACATGACCGCGCTGCAAGGCGATTTAACTGCGTATTTAGATGAGCTAATACAACAATACCCAGGTGTTGACTACAAGCTAGAAGGTGAAGCTAAAGAGCAAAGGGAGTCGTTTGGCTCACTGGCTTGGGCATTATTATTTGTATTTTTTATTATTTATTCACTATTAGCTATACCGCTTAAATCGTACATGCAGCCATTAATTGTAATGAGCGTAATACCGTTTGGCATGATAGGCGCCGTAGTAGGGCACTGGGTTATGGGTATGGATTTAACCATTATGAGCTTGCTTGGTATGTTGGCACTTATTGGTGTAGTGGTTAACGATTCACTTGTGTTGGTCGACTTTATTAATAAAAAACGCAGCGAAGGCGGCAAGATTATTGATGCTGTAAAACTTGCAGGGGCTGCACGTTTTCGCCCAGTAATGCTCACAAGTTTAACCACCTTTATTGGTTTAATGCCGTTATTATTTGAAAAAGCCACTCAGGCACAGTTTTTAATTCCAATGGCGGTAAGCCTAGGGTTTGGTATTGTGTTTGCAACGTTTATTACACTTATATTGGTGCCAGTAAACTATATGCTGATGGAGCGCTTTCAAAGTTGGTTTAGATAAATACCGAAATGTGTTCTAGGACTAGCTGTGGTTGATTAATATCAATTGCAGCTTTTTTTTGCTAAAAATTTATAAAAGTAATAAAGGATATTTTAAAACAAGGAGGTAGCCAAAAATGCAAAACAGAAAAATAAGAAAAGTGTTCCCCAAGCGTGCGGTGTCCGGCGTCAGTCCTGAAACCAGAAGGTTTCAGGGCGGAAAGCTGCGGTCTACCGTAGGCTTCTCGGTACATGCCGAGCTTGCACAATAGTAGACGAACAGAAATCCTGGTATAAAATTTATCGGCTCAGGGACTTAACCAAACTCCGGCACCCCAGGGAACAAGTTCAGTATATAAGACATAATCCATTCCTTAAACCCTAAACGCAAAAAATTGAACTGTTCGAGCAGTTTTTGCCCGCTGGTAACTCACTATTTACTTATCATGCTACTTTTTGAGCAGGATCATACAATTAATTGGAGTTGCTTTTTATCGAGTGGTAGCATTGCCTTAACTAGCAAAGCGAAGATATAAACATGAGCGACTTACCTGACTACCAAAAAGCCCAGCTGCTTTTAGAAAAAAACGAAATTTTTGTATCACCGGCAGAAGCGCACGGCGTAATTAGTGGATTACTGGCGTGTGGTTTAAGTATTGATGACAAAGAATACTTAGGCCTATTAAGCGATGTATTTAATGACGGCCAAGCGTTTAGCAATGACCTAAAGCAGTTTTTTGGCACCATTTACAAGCAAGTAGTGGCAAGCTTTAACGATGAAGCTTTTGCGTTCGACTTATTTTTACCAAGCGATGATGAAACACTCATCGATCAAGCTAATGGCCTCGTATCATGGGTTGCAGGTTTTATGCTTGGTTTTGGTTTAAAACAAAAAGATTACGGTAAGTTATCGGCAGATGTAAAAGAAGTTATTAGCGATTTTAGCGAAATTACACGCCTAGATACCATGTTTGACGAAACCGAAGAAGACAGCCAAGCCCTTCATGAAGTAATTGAATATGTACGTGTGTCGGCATTGCTTTGTTTTGCCGAACTTGGCAAAGAAAAAGCACCTAAAAAAACACTACATTAATTTAAAATATAACGGGTTGTTAAAGCATGGTTGAAATACAAAAGTCAGAATTTAAAGCTCGCCGTGAGCGCTTACTTGCACAAATGGATGCAAACAGTGTGGCCATCATTCCTGCTGCCAGTGAAGTTACTCGCAGCCGCGACACCGAATATGCCTTTAGACAAGACAGCGACTTTTTTTACTTAACCGGCTTTAACGAACCCGATGCTGTTTTAGTGTTGTGTAATAACAGTGATACACCCAGTACCTTATTTTGCCTTGATAAAGATAAGCAAGCCGAAATTTGGCATGGCCGTAGAATTGGCTTCGAAAAAGCTAAAAGTGAGTACTTATTCGACGAAACTTACGCATTAAGTGAGCTAACTGAACAATTATTAGATTTGGTTAACGGTCAGCAGATTTTATTTTATGCACAAGGCGCTTACCCAAGCTTTGATAGCAAAGTATTTACCTTGTTAAGTACACTTAGAAGTGGCTCGAGAAAAGGCCTAAAAGCACCAAGTACCATAAAAGAGATACGTGGCTTGATTCATGAAGTGCGTTTGTTTAAATCGCCAAGCGAAGTAAACATTATGCGTGAAGGTTGCGAGCTAAGTGCTCGCGGGCACATGCGCGCAATGCGTTATTCCCACCCCGGTGCTACTGAGTTTCAGCTAGAGGCAGAGCTGCATCATCATTATGCAATGCATGGTGCCCGCCACCCAGCATACGGTACTATTGTTGGCAGTGGCGATAACGCTAATATTTTGCATTACACGCAAAATAGCGATGTGTTAAAAGATGGCGACCTAGTATTAATTGATTCAGGTTGTGAGTTACAAGGTTACGCTGCCGATATAACTCGCACTTTTCCGGTAAATGGCAAGTTTAACGAGGCGCAAGCCGCGCTTTATAACATTGTACTTAAAGCACAAGAAGTGGCTTTTGAAGAAATTAAACCCGGCGGGTTTATGTCGCACGCCAATAAGCGTGCAATGCAAGTGATGACCCAAGGGTTACTTGATTTAGGTATTTTAACTGGCGACTTTGATGAGCTAATGGCAAAAGGTGCTTGTAAAGAATACTACATGCATGGCCTTGGCCACTGGTTAGGCCTTGATGTTCACGATGTAGGTGATTACAAACAAAATAACGTTGAGCGTGCATTTGAGCCAGGCATGGTTTTAACCATAGAGCCAGGGCTTTACATTAGTGAAGACTCAAACGCACCACAGCAATATAAAGGCATTGGTATTCGTATCGAAGATAATTTACTTATTACTGAGTCAGGGCATGAAAATCTCACTCTTAGTGTGCCTAAAACCATAAACGATATAGAAGCACTTATGCAAAGTGCAAAAAACGCATAAGCTTGGAGAGTAAAGTGGCTAAGCAGTTTGACGTTGTAGTTATTGGAGGCGGGCTTGCAGGGGCGAGTTGCGCGCTAAGCATTGCTAAAACAAATCCATCACTGACTATTGCGGTAGTAGAAGCAAACCAAGTAACAGACGATTACCACCCAAGTTTTGACGACAGAAGTATTGCCCTTGCACAGCAATCGGTTGAGTATTTACAGCAGTTACACTTATTTGAGCAAAGTGCGCCATACACAGCAGCTATAAAAAAAGTCAGCGTGTCAGATCGGGGTCACTTTGGTAAAGCGCATATTAATTGCGACGACTTTGCTAAGCCCTCATTAGGTTACGTCGTTGAGGTAAACCCATTTGGCCGAGCGCTTTACCAGCGCTTAACGCAAGTAAGCATCAGACTTTATTGCCCCGATAGCGTAAGCGCTATTAAGCAAAGCCTAAACAGTAATGAGCTTACTTTACAAAGCGGCGAGCAATTAAATACTAAGCTACTTGTTATTGCCGATGGCGCACAATCTCCAACCCGTAACTTACTTGGTTTAGGTTTTAATACTCAGCCCTACGAGCAAGGCGCTATAATTGCCAATGTTGAAGTAGCAGGCGGGCATAACAATCATGCTTATGAGCGTTTTACTGAGCACGGGCCTATGGCGCTTTTACCAATGAGCAATAGTCGTTACTCATTGGTGTGGTGCATGACACAGCAGCAAGTTGAGCAGTATACCGCCCTAAATGAAAGCGATTTTTTAAACGCACTACAAAGTGCATTTGGTTACCGAGCAGGGCAATTTACAAAAGTGGGCACACGCACAAGCTACCCGCTTGTTTATGGCCAAGCAGAATCATTAACGGCGCATCGCACGGTAGTAATTGGTAACGCTGCTCATGCTATTCACCCCATTGCAGGACAGGGCTTTAATTTAGGCCTGCGTGATGTACAAGTACTTAGTAATCTAATTGCAACAAGTAAAAACGAGTTAGGCAGTTATGCGTTTACCCGTGAGTATTCACAAAAACGCAGTAGCGATATAAAGACTGTAATGACATTAACTGATGCACTGGTTAGGCTTTTTTCAAACTCGTCACGGGTTTTAGCATTTGGGCGCAGCATTGGGCTTTTCTCAATGGATTTATTTCCTGCATTAAAAGCACCGTTGGCAAAGCAGCTAATGGGGCAAGTTAAACAAGGTACACGTTTATGAAGCAAGCACAGGTTTGTATAGTGGGTGGCGGCTGCGTAGGGTTAACCCTCGCGTTAGGACTCGCTAAAGCCAATGTAAGTGTTGTGGTGTTAGATGCCGCGCCAGAGCAATTACCGCCAAGTGATGAGTACGGATTACGCGTAAGTGCGTTGAGCATAGCAAGCCAAACTTTGTTTGAGCAATTAAACGTGTGGCCACACATAATGGCAGAGCGAGCGTGTGCCTATACGCATATGGACGTACGCGATGCCGACAGCTTTGGTAAAATAGCCTTTAATAACGAGCAACTTGAGCTTGAACACTTAGGCCATATAGTAGAGAACGATATAATTCGTTTTGCACTTATAAAAGAGCTAGCGCAACAGCCAAGTGCCACACTCATGTTTGATACGCAGTATCAACAAATACACCAAAGTGAGTCCGACGTATTTGTAACCCTTAAAAGTGGTGAGCCTATTATTGCTAAACTGCTGGTGGCGGCCGATGGCGCAAATTCGGCTATTCGTAAACAATTTAATATGGCGCTCAGCTTTAAAGATTACGATCACCATGCACTCGTTGCTACAGTAAAAACCAAAGAGCCACATACAAACACTGCGCGCCAAGTGTTTTTACCAACAGGGCCACTAGCATTTTTACCACTTAGCGATGCCAATACCCATTCTATTGTGTGGTCTACCAGCCCTAACCATTGCGATGAATTGCTAGCAATGGACGACACTACTTTTAATAAAGCCGTAATGGCAGCCATAGATGGCCAATGCGGGCTGTGTGAAGTGCAAAGTAAACGCGCAGCATTTCCACTTAAAATGCGCTACGCCCAGCAATGGGTAAGCGGCAAAGTAGTATTAATGGGCGATGCAGCACACACCATTCATCCATTGGCAGGGCTCGGTATGAATCTAGGCCTAAAAGACGCCGCGTATCTAATTGAGCTTTTAACACGGGATAGTAAAGAGTTTGCGAGTACCCGTACGCTTCGCGATTACGAGCGCACCCGCAAGCTTGACGCGCAAAAGCACATAGCCATGATGCAAGGGTTAAAAGACTTATTTGAAGGTGCAAATCCGGTTAAAAAACTTATTCGTGGAGTAGGGCTGTCACTCGTTGATAACCTAGGCCCAATAAAGCACCTGTTCGCAAAAGAAGCGATAGGCAAATAACGTAGGTTGGGAAGAGCGAAGCGAAACCCAACAGATAAAGTAAAGTGGTTAGTTTTTAGCTATCAGCTTTCAGCAAAGAAAAACCGATGTTTAATTTAAACATCGGTTTTTTGTTTATAAAAATAGAGGATTAATTAAGCTTTTATCATCTTAAACTCAACCTTTTCAGGAGTTATCTCCATATCCGAGCGAAATTTCACTCCTGCTGTGTCTCTATTTCTCCGAGATATCAATCTACGCGACTTTTGAGCTCGACTAATTACATTAGAAATATTTATTGCCGGAGCTTCCGGTGTGGCGGAAGTAGTACAGCCAGAGTATTTAATGTCTTTCATATTTCCCCCTAATCCATCCGTTTGCATTGAAATAATATATTCACTTGCTAATGAGTATACATTTTGCACAATTTTATTACCAGTATAATCTAGATTTTCAAAAAAATCTTCTCCATTGAGCGTGTGGTAATAGTGTGAAATAGGTGGCCCTGACCTTGGGTCTATTTTGATAGCTTCTTCTACGGCGAGTTTAGTGCTGTAACATTCAGTGTAATGGAGTGAAGCATGGTTACCGCCAGTTCCACCGTACAAAATTCCCAATCTGCTTTCTATATTATCGTGTGAAATAGGCTCCCAGCCACCTAGTAAAATCTCTACATAACCAAAGCTCCTATAACCAGATAAAACAGCATTATTAGCATAAGTTGAGTATTGGCTTTCGTCTAATATCCCTAAAGAAAATGCCTGATGTAGTATTATCTGCTCGTATGAACCACAATAAAATATTACCTTAGGAGCACCGATTTTTTCAGATTGATGTAATTCAAAAGGTTCTAATGTGGGTATGAATAAGTATTTGTTGACTGGAACATGTACTTCAAGCCCGTTTTGATCAGACCACATTGAGTCGCAGGAACCAGAGTGTTCATCAATAATTAAAGTTGTCATCACAGCTCCTTATTTCCAACTACAAATTCTCTTGGGCTTCTTTCACCATATCTTGTAGTGCATCAATTAACAGTGGATCTCTGGAGTTTTGTTTAGCAAGTTCTAATGCGTGTTTCATGCTAGTAACAGCCTCTTTAAACTGTTTATCAGCCGTGTAGCCTTGCGATAACCGCATGTGGGAGTAAGCAGCATTAGGGTAATCACGCGTAAAGTGTTTAAGCGTAGTTATCGCTTTTTTAGTGTTACCAAATTTTTGCTGTCGATGGGCAAATTCTACGTACACATCTTGTGGAATTTTAAGCTCAAAACCGTACTTATCACTCAGTGCTTGGTAGTAACCGGTAATAAGCGATACATCAGCAAATTTTCCGTGCTCGTCAGTCACTTTAAATATTAGGTCGCTAAATAGGTTAATTAGGCTATCGCTGAGGGCTGGTAGTATGGTGCCCATATGAGTAAATGTAGGGTAATGCTTATATTCCCATTTTAGCTGCGTAGGCATTTGTTGTTCTAAATTTACTAACGTATTTAATACACCTGTATAAAAGCGTGACCCTTCACTTGCTACACTAATAAATAACTCTTGAGCGCCTTTAGGGTTTTTAGTGTATTTAATAATATTATTTTTTAACTCTTCGTCACTCCACCAACTATTTGGGCTAATAGCTATGTAGTTGTTAAATAATTCCGGCTGATTAACTAAAGTATAAAGCGCCAATGTACCCGCATTAGAGTGACCAATTAATGTAGTGTAGCCGTTAGTTGAGTAGTTAGAGTTTATGTATGGCATGAGTTCGTCAGACACAAAATTTAAAAAATTGTCGGTTTGCCCAGCGTCAGGCCACTTATTTTTTACAAAGGTTTGAAACTCAGTTTTTGGCTCACCTTGTACTTTAGGTAAATAATCACGAACACGGTTAGTTGTATCAACACCAACAAGCATGGCATTAGGTATCTGCTCGTAATCAACAAGGGATTTTATAACGCCAGATGCTGTATGAAAGTGCTCAACACCATCAAGTAAATAAATAACATAAAGCGGTTGATCATCTTTTACGGTGTCAGGTATGAAAATTCTGATGGGCCTATCTTCATTAAGTATTTTTGATTGTAGAATGACTTTTTTACCAACGGTTATATCGGTTGTAGCGGTGTCTGCGTGGCTTAAAAAAGAGGTACTAAAAGTAAGTGCAAATACAAGCGGTAGTAGGAGCTTCATAAATATCCTTATTAAATAATGTGTTGCTCAATAATTGCACGGCTTTAGGTTTGAGTAAATGTTTATATTTTAGGCGCAAATGGAGGGGTAAGTAATTAAAAGCTGCGCTTTTTACGCAAGCAAGCTTTGCGTATCTACACGCAAACCCAATGCATTTATCGTAATTCTGCTTGTTGATATAAAGCGGACGCATACTAATATCACCCTGATAGCTGATAGCTGATAGCTGATAGCTGATAGCTGATAGCTGATAGCTGATAGCTGATTTATTAAAGCTTAAAAAAACCTGCTTGCTTAATTATCCATCTAAGCGTAAAATGCGCGCTCATTTCGGCTTTTACACTATTAATTCCTTGCCTTAAACCGACCGGCCGAAACGGTAGAAGGCTCTATTAACCGTAAGGAATATCCATGCGTCATTACGAAATCGTATTCATGGTTCACCCTGATCAGAGTGAGCAAGTATCTGGTATGATCGAACGTTATACTGGTTCTATCACTGAAGCGGGTGGTACTATCCACCGTCTTGAAGACTGGGGCCGTCGTCAACTGGCTTACCCAATCAACAAGCTTCACAAAGCTCATTATGTTCTTATGAACGTTGAAGCACCTACTGAAGTAATCAGCGAGCTAGAAACTACTTTCCGCTACAACGATGCAGTGCTTCGTAACTTAGTTATGCGTACTAAAAATGCAGTAACTGAAGCGTCTCCTCTTGCAAGAGAAGAGAAGAAAGAAGCACCAGCTGCTTAATTGTTTTGAGTCCTAGCATGGCACGTAGTCAGCAGTTAGTGTAATGGTTAGCCCATATATGAATCAGCTGGTTATATCGGGGGTTGTTTGTAAAACACCCAAGTTTAGCCAAAGCCCTGCAGGCATACCGCATTGTATTTTTGTTGTTGAACATAAATCGATGCAAACCGAAGCAGATCTTAACCGTAATAGTTACGTTAGGCTTCAGGTTGTTGCCAGTGGTAAGCAAATGCAACAACAGACTCAACATTTGCACGTTGGGCAGGCATTGCAAGTGAGTGGTTTTTTAAATCGCCACGAAGGTCGTAACGGCCTTAGCCAATTGGTTTTGCATGCTCAGCATATAGAAAGAATTATTTGAGGAATTAATCTCATGGCACGTTATTTCAGACGTCGTAAGTTCTGCCGCTTTAAAGCGGAAGGCGTACAACAAATCGATTACAAAGATCTAGCTACTCTTAGAAACTATGTTACAGAAAGTGGCAAAATCGTACCTAGCCGTATTACAGGTACTAGCGCTAAATACCAGCGCCAGCTAGCAACTGCTATTAAGCGTGCTCGCTACTTAGCCCTTCTTCCATACACTGACTTACATAAGTAAGCAGCGGATTAACAGTTTTTAAAAGGTGTAGAAACATGCAAGTTATTCTACTAGATAAGATCGCTAACCTAGGTGGCCTAGGTGACCAGGTTGTTGTTAAATCTGGCTTCGCACGTAACTTCCTTTTCCCGCAAGGTAAGGCAGTTCCTGCAACTAAAGCAAACATTGAAACGTTTGATGCTCGTCGCGCAGACTTAGAAGCGAAAATCGCTGAACAGTTAACTGCAGCACAAGCACGCGCTGATAAACTAGAAGCATTAGCAGAAGTTACTTTAGTATCTAAAGCTGGTGACGAAGGTAAGCTATTCGGTTCAATCGGTACTCGTGACATCGCTGACGCTATCTCAGCTGTTGGTGTTGAAGTTGCTAAATCAGAAGTTCGTTTACCTCTAGGTACTATCCGTGAGACTGGCGAATTTGACGTTGCAATCGCAGTACACTCAGACGTAACAGCTACTATTAAAGTAATCGTTATTGCTGAAGCTTAATTTTTAATTAAGCCCAAAAAGCCGTGCTTTTAGCGCGGCTTTTTTGTATCTAAAATTCCTCTCTAATACTTCTTTATAAAATTATTTCACTATTTTTATTCTTTGTTTAAACCTTTTTTGCCTGTCTTTGCGTCTTACTTATCAATAAACTAAAAACATAAAAATAACTAAAAGGCGACGTCACGGATGTTACACGTTAAACCCGAAAACGCACCCATGTGCGAAGCTGCATTAATTGAGCAGGTTAAGTCGGGCGACCAAAGTGCATACAAAGCGCTCTATGAGCTGCATATAAAGCGTGTTTACGGTTTATGTTTGCGCTTACTGGCCGATGAAGCGCACGCTGAAGATGCCGCCCAAGAAGTGTTTGTGCAGGTGTGGCATAAAATAGCGCAGTTTGACGGCCGCTCACAATTTTCTACTTGGTTACATAGCGTGGCAAGCAACATTGCGATTAGTTATGTACGCAAGCACAAAAGCTGGTTAAACAAAGTAGTGAGCATAGAGCAAAGCGGTATGGATGAACAAAGCGCACAAAGCTGTAAGGGCCTCAATGGACTCGATAAACTAATAGTTCGTTTACCAGAGCGTGCCCGTATGGTGTTTGTTTTATATGCCATTGAAGGCTACCGCCACGAAGAAATAGCCAAGCAATTAGGTATGGCTGTGGGGTCAAGTAAGTCCCAATACCATAGAGCAAGGCAGTTATTACAAGAGTGGTACGAGTATGAGTAAACAAAATTTTGATAACTACTTAAACGAGTCTTTAAATAACTTAAATAAAGACATAACACCTAATAAATCGCTATGGGCGGGGGTAGAGCACGCCATAGTTGCAGGCAAACCAACGGCAAATAAAACGCCATTATGGCCTAAGTTAAGTGCTATTGCTGCGTGTAGTGTAGCGGCGTTATTAGCAATAAATATGTTTATAAAAAATAACGAGCCAAGCCAAGTGGTGGCTATGAGCGATTACTTTAAAGCGCAAAAGCAAAGTTTATTAGTGCAGTACAAAAACCAACATGCACTAACCAATAACTGGCAAGCACAGCTAGAAGAGCTTGAAGAAGCTGAACAAGCAATTAAACAAGCACTTGAAAACGAGCCACAAAATCAGGCGTTATTGACTATGTTGGCACAGGTTTATCAGCAACAACTCGACTTAATTAACAAGGTGCATGCACCGCGTTGGCAGCAAATATAGGGGAATAACATGAAAGCAATTTTACTTGGGCTAAGCCTATTACCACTAAGCGTTTTAGCGGGTGAAAAAATAGATAAGCAAATAGAGGTGCCAAGCGGCGGCACTATTTTTATTGAAAACCAACGTGGCGATGTAAACATAACTGGCTGGGATAAAAACGAATTTAAAGTATCTGGCGAGCTTGATGATAAAGCACAAGGGTTTGAGCTAAAAACCACGGGCGATAAAACCGAGTTTATAGTAAAAATGCCACGTAATTTGGGCTGGGGCAACAATGGAGATGGCTCTAACTTAACTGTATTTATGCCAAAAAGCAGTCATTTAGAGTTTGCCGGCGTAAATGTGTCGGTGACTGCAAAAGCACTAAGAAAAGGCGCTGAGGTTGATGTAGTTAACGGTGAAATTACGGTAGATGATATTAGCGGCACTGTAAAATTGAGCACCGTAAATGGCGATGTAAATGCACAAAATTTAAGCGGTAATATTCAATTTGAAACCGTAAACGGTGAAATAAACGATAAGCAATCAAGCGGAGAGTTACGTTTTAGCGCTGTAAATGGCGATATCAAATCAAGCACAACCGCAAACGATGTGCGATTAGAAAACGTAAATGGTGATATTGATTTTACATTATCGAGCATTAAAAGCTTGCGAATTAACACCGTAAACGGTGAAGCTGAAATACGTATTAGTGAGCTGTTAAAAGGCGCTGATGTACGCTATGAGTCGGTAAGTGGCGATGCTGATTTTTATTTTCCGCAAAACGTATCTGCCCAGTTTGAGATTAAAGCCCATGCAAATGGTAAAATTATTAATAAAATTACCAGCGATAAAGTAACTAAAGCTAAATATGGTCCCGCAAGCGATTTAGAGTTTAGTGCCAATGGTGGCAGCGCAAGTGTTGAAATGGATACCATAAGCGGGCGCATTGAGCTGCGAACTAAATAACGCTTAATACCGTTAATGATTACAAAAAGCAGGAAAAGATTTCCTGCTTTGCTATTTGCACAGCCCCGCCAAGTCGATAGAATAGAGCCATTCAATTTTAGTACTGTGAAGTTATGGCCAAACCAGATAAGCAAGTCGATACCCTTAAAGTCCCTCCCCATTCAATAGAAGCTGAACAATCTGTTTTAGGTGGCTTAATGCTTGATAACCAAGCGTTTGACCGCGTAGCAGAGCTGGTTGTTGCGCAGGACTTTTATACCCGCACCCATAAGCTTATTTTTGAAGCCATGACCGCACTTGCTGAAGTGGGCGATCCGATAGATTTAATTACAATTTCAGAAAGCCTTGAAAAAAATAACCAACTAGCAGGTATTGGTGGTTTTGCGTATTTGGCCGAAATAGCTAAAAACACCCCAAGTGCTGCGAATATTGATGCATACGCTAATATTGTGCGTGAGCGCGCGGTAGTACGCGAAATGATTGGCGTAGCTAACGAAATAGCCGAAGCCGGTTTTAACCCAGAAGGGCGCACCAGCCACGACTTATTAGATTTTGCCGAGAGTAAAGTATTTAAAATTGCTGAGCAACGTACAAAAAGTACTGAAGGCCCGCAAAGCATTCATAACATTCTTGAAAAAACCGTCGATAAAATCGAAGAGCTATACCAGTCGCCGCAAGACGGTGTAACCGGTGTAAGTACCGGCTATGCTGATTTAGATAAAATGACAGCAGGTATGCAGCCTTCTGATTTAATTATTGTTGCAGCACGTCCTTCAATGGGTAAAACCACCTTTGCGATGAACCTTGCAGAGCACGCCGCAATGACGCAAGACAAGCCTGTGCTTATTTACTCACTAGAAATGCCCTCAGAACAAATTATGATGAGGATGCTTGCGTCACTTGGTCGTATTAACCAAACTAAGGTACGTACCGGCCAGTTAGATGATGACGATTGGGCACGCCTTTCATCAACCATGGGGTTGTTGATGGAAAAAGGCAAAATGTATGTTGATGATGCATCAGGGCTAACCCCCACCGATGTACGTTCACGTGCAAGGCGAATAGCGCGCGACCACGGTGGTATTAGTATGATCATGGTCGATTACCTGCAGCTAATGCGCGTACCTAGCCTATCTGACAACCGTACCTTAGAGATTGCCGAAATATCGCGTTCATTAAAAGCGCTCGCAAAAGAATTACAGTGCCCGGTTATAGCGCTTTCGCAGCTAAACCGTACCCTAGAGCAACGTGCTGATAAGCGCCCAATAAACTCTGATTTACGTGAGTCGGGCTCGATAGAGCAAGATGCCGATTTAATCATGTTTATATACCGCGATGAGGTATACAACGAAGACAGTACTGAAAAAGGCATCGCCGAAATTATCATAGGTAAACAGCGTAATGGTCCTATTGGTAAAGTGCGCTTAACCTTCCAAGGGCAATTTTCTCGCTTTGATAATTACGCGGGGCCAGCAGTTGATGATGAATACTAATGCGCTTAGCCACAGCCGAAATTAACTTAACCGCCCTTGCGCATAACTTATCGCAAGTAAAACATTTTGCGCCAAGTAGCAAAATAATGGCGGTATTAAAAGCCAATGCATATGGGCATGGTTTAGTGAAAATTGCCCAGCACTTAAATAGTGCTGATGCTTTTGCAGTTGCCCGAATTGATGAAGCCCTCGCACTGCGCGCCGGTGGCTTAACAAAACCAATAGTGCTGCTTGAAGGGTTTTTTAATAAAGCCGACTTGCCTATTTTATTGGCTAATAATTTTCAAACTATTGTGCACGACGAAAACCAGCTTGCAGCAATAGAAAGTGCCACCTTAGATGCGCCAATTACTTGCTGGCTAAAAATAAACACCGGTATGCACCGATTAGGTATAGCACCTGAGCAGTTTGAAGAATTTTATAGCCGCTTACAGCGCACACCCAATGCTAAAAGTACCATTAATTTAATGACTCATTTTTCGTGTGCTGATGATACACATAATGCTAAAACGGCGCAGCAAATTAGCTTATTTGATTCGCTTGTAAAGGGGATAGACCAAGCGCATTGCTTATCAAATTCGGCCGGTATTATAGCTTGGCCAGCAGGGCATGGTGATTGGATACGCCCTGGGCTTATGCTTTATGGGGTGTCGCCAATGACAAACTGCACTGGGCAGCAGCACAATTTAAAACCCGTCATGCGTTTAACCACAAAGGTGATTGCAGTGCGTGATGTTGCCGCACATGAGCAAGTAGGGTATGGAGGCCGTTGGCAAAGTGATAAACCGACCAAATTAGCCGTAGTGGCTATGGGTTACGGCGATGGCTATCCGCGTCATGCCAAAGAAGGCACACCAGTTATGATTGCTGGGCAGCGTTACGGTATTGTAGGAAGTGTATCTATGGATATGATAAGCATTGATATAGGCGCAAACGAGCACAATGTTAAAGTAGGCGACAGCGTTACCATGTGGGGGCCGGAGCTGCCGGTTGAAGAAATAGCCCTCTGCGCCGATACTATCCCTTACGAATTGCTATGTAATATTACACCGCGCGTAAGTTACGAGTACCAGCGATAGTTAATAAGTGATATTTATTCTTTAATAAAGTAAATGTCACTAAAGCCCATACGGGCAAATTCTTGGTCACGAAAGTTACGGACAGCAGAAGAGCCTTTTGAGGTCATTTCTATTTGGCGTACCATGTTTAAGTAGTTAGTTAAATCAATACCTTCGGCAGCGGCAATAGCTTGATACATGTCGTGGTATTTGTCTTTTGCGAAGTTAATTTCGCGCGGTTGGTTTTTAAATGTATAGGTTATTCTGCGTGCCATAATAAGCTCAGCTAATTGAGTGTGAATGTAATTTTACACTGTATTGAACTGGCATTGAACGATTTGTTGAAATCAAATAATTAAAAGTAGAGTTTAAAATGAAATTATCAGTAGAGATCAGTAAATACCCACTTCATCAAGATTACATCCCGTTTATAAAAGGTTTTATTGACCGCTTAAACGAATACGACAACTTAAAAGTGATCACCAATACGCTTTCTACGCAAATTTTTGGCGATTACGATTTAGTAATGCAAGTGCTAAACACCGAGATTAAACGCTCGTACGAAGAGTTTGGTAAGGCTATTTTTGTTTGTAAGTTTTTATCTGGCGATTTATCTCCAGCGTAATCGCCTTTATTTAACGTGTATTAAAAACGGTAACCGCACACATGGATTTTTTAACACAAACCTTAAGTGGTTTTACAGCAATGTCGCATTGGGAATATATTGCGGTAGGGTTGTCTATTGCTTATTTATTACTGGCAATAAAAGAGAGCCTATGGTGCTGGCCTGCCGCTTTTTTTAGCACGCTTATTTACACCATAATGTACTGGAATGGCGCGCTACTTATGGAGTCGCTACTCAATTTTTATTACATGTATATGGCTGTATTTGGCTGGATGGTATGGCGCAAAGGCAAAGCAGACAATATTAGTATTACCTCATGGTCTACACAGCGCCACGCCATTCTTATAGGTGCAACGAGCTTAGCGGCCATTATTATTGGCTATGTAATGCAAAACTACACCCATGCCGATTTTGCCTACCTAGATAGCTTTACAACCTGTTTTGCGGTGGTAACTACGTATTTGGTTGCTAAAAAGGTACTCGAAAACTGGCTGTATTGGATTGTTATTGATGCAGCCTCTATGTATTTGTATTACGAAAAAGGCTATTACCCAACGCTCGCGTTATTTATTTTCTACACTATTATGGCCGCGTGGGGATTTAAAACCTGGTACGAAGAGTACGAGCAAAGCCAAGCTAAGCCATTAGCGCAATTATAACGTATGCACCGTAATCCACATATTGCCGCGTTATGTAGTGAGTTTGTGGCACCTGAGCAGGTGCTACAAACCACTAAATTAGTGAATGGTTTAAGTAACGACAATTACCTCATAAAAACCGCACAGCAAAACTATTTATTAAAATGCTACAAATCGCATTGGCCTAAAATAGGGCTACAAGCCCAAGCTGCACTTAGCCAGCATAATGTTTGCCCTAAACCCATTTGGCTCGATAAGAACAACAGACGAGCTGCATTTCGCTATATTTGTGGTGATATTGCTACTAATACCTACAGCATCGACTTGGTTGAAAAATTGGCACGCGTTCATAGTTATCCGCTAGCTACACAGCCAATGGATATTGCAAAAGAGCTTGTGTATTACGCTAATAGCGACATATATCAACAGCACAACCGCGTAATTAAAGATACGCTAAACGCCATTAGTGACTTGCCCTACAACAGTGGATTTTGTCATAACGATTTAGTTAAAGATAACCTAATAGTAAATACAAGTGGCATGTATTTGATTGACTTTGAATATGCGCAAACAAACGACGTATATTTTGATTTAGCGGCACTTGCGAGCAGCTTAGAGCTAAATGCGCACGCAGAGCAGACTTTGCTTGAGCAATATAGCACCCAGCAAGCAGTACCCAGTGAGTTTTATTGCTCTTATGACAAGCTACGTTACTTTAAAGTGGTGTTTTTGGTGTTGTGTATAGGGTGGTATGAGCAGCGCGACATAAATAATAAGGCAAGCACATTACGCGCGCAGCTAAATAAGTTATTAAGCGAGATAAAAGCTTAAAGCCCGCCAAAACGCGCAGCAAGCTCTTTGTACTTTGCTACTTCGTCAGCATCAAATTGGGGTTCACCGTTTTCATCTTCAGACTTGGCAATAAGCAAGCTCTCACGAGCAAGGCGTTTTACCCGCTCGGCTTTTACACCTAAAAACTCAGCCACTTGCTCAGTCGACATTAAACTCATAATTACATCCTCTATATAATCCGTAAGCATTTAGAATATGTTGCCAAACGGTTACTATTTTTTTATCGAATACCAATAAATAGCTTGTTTTTGGCAAGTTGTGAAGTGTTTTATCAAAAACAGTTTGATTTATAGGCATATAACTCAATGATGCTGGTATTTATTTAAAGATCTCTTTATTATTGCCAGTGCTAAAGCATTGATATCGCGAGTTAGTGTTTTAGCAACAAATGTGCTCTTGTGGTGAAATGGATATCACGTGGCCCTCCGGAGGCTAAGTTCTAGGTTCGATTCCTAGCAAGAGCGCCATTTGCTTTTATGGTGTACCTGTCTACCGATAACCTCATTTACTCATCCTTTATAGTTATATAGTATTGCTTGCAACTCAAAAAGTAGACTTTTAGGGTTAAATAATGCTATTTAATAGGCATATTTAATTGTAGAAAACGCTTCTGCTATGCTCATCGCGTTACCCATTTCAGAGCTCACCCCAGGTATGTTTGTTGACAGTGTTACCAAACAGCATGAAGGGCTCAACAGTATAAAAATAAAAACCAGTGGCTTAGTGCGAAACCAAGCAATTATAAAACGCTTAGTAACCGAAGGTGTTTTAGAGCTGCTTATCGACTTTACCAAGGGCGATGCCGCCATACCCGATAAGTACAAACCTAAGAAGAGTACACCATCACAAAAGCCCATAACTTCAAGTAGTAAAACAAAGCCCCCCGCGGTAAAACCTGCGATTACCCTTGAACAAGAATTTGCCAAAGCTAGCATTAGTTTTGAGCAGCACAATCGTAAACTGCAAGCTTTGTATGGCGATGTAACCACAGGGTTGTCGGTTAATTTAAAGGTGATTGATGAAATGGCTAACGATATAGTCAGTTCGGTATTTAGAAATACCAGCGCAATGACCATTTTAACTCGCGTAAAAGACAAACATAGTTACAATTGGCGCCATATGGTTAACTGCGCTATTTTCACTGCTGTGTTTGCTAAGTATTTAGGGTACAAAGAAGAAGCCGTACAGCAGCTTGCTATGGGCGCGTTACTTCACGATTTAGGTCAAGCTAAACTCCCGCAGGGGATTATTTCTAGGCCAAGTAAACTCACTGGCAGCGAAATGGATATTATTAAGCGCCATGTGGCTCAAGGTTTAGGCTTGGTTAAAGGTGAAAAAGGCATAACCCCGCTTATACTCGACATGATAGTTAACCATCATGAACGTTTAGATGGCTCAGGCTATCCGCGTGGTATTACAGCTGAAAAGCTTAGCCGCCCAGCGCGCATTATGGCGATTGTTGATGTGTACGATGCGTTAACAGCCGACAGGCCGCATCAAGAAGGGGATGAACCCATAAATGCGCTGCGTTATTTGTTAGCCCATAAAGAGCTGTTTGATGCAGAGCTGGTGCAACACTTTATTAAATGTTTAGGCGTTCACCCTGTAGGCACTATTGTTAAACTAACCAATGAACGATTAGCGCTGGTACTTGAAGGCAACAAATTAAATCCTATCAAGCCTAAAGTTAAGCTATTTTATAATGCTAAGCATGGGCACCACGTTACCCCTAAAGACTTAGATTTAAATGAGTCTGATCAAAGTATTAAAATAGTGTCGAGTATCAAGCCACTTGACTATCAAATTAATTTGGCTCGTTTGTTAAAAGAGCATTTGTTGAACTAGCATTTTTACAACGCTTAAGTTTTTCGCGCCTAGCAGAAATATAAGCACCTAAAAAGCAACTAGCCATTAACGTAAGCCATAGCAAAGTACCCAGCTCTACATGCAGTGCAAAACAACAAAAAGTTAAAGATACCAGCGCATTGATCATAGCCCCCAGCCAATAATGATTTACAGGGTTATCACATTGCCCAGCTTGAGTGCAGGCACAATAATTTGCTTTATAAAAACAAAACACACTGGCGCCGCAAAAAGTCAGCCCCGCCATAATAAGTAAAATGATCACACTTTTTAGCTTCCTTGGTGATTTTGTAATGAGTTTAAAATGCAGGTAATTACAAGTCAATCTAAATGATAATTAATTACAATTAGAGTATAAACTCTAATAACATATTTCTCATCCGATGAGTTTTAAATAGTTGTTAAATCATCGTTAAAAAACGTGTTTTTTGCTGTTTTTTGACGCTTTGTTACAGTTTTTTATAAAAAATTAAGGTAGTGTAGCCAAGTTTAAAATCCTAATAACAACACATAGATACCCAAACAGCAGTTTGGTTAAGGACTTAACAATGAAATTTACTAAAACTCTAATCGCAGCTTCGCTTGCGTTAGTATCTGCAGATACATTTGCTGCTGCGTTTCAGTTAGCTGAGCAAAACGCATCAGGCCTTGGCCGCGCATACGCCGGTGAAGCCTCTATCGCTGACGACGCGTCAGTTGTTGCTCGTAACCCAGCTTTAATGACGCTTTTTAAAGATAAGCAATTAAGTGTTGCAGCTATCGGTGTAATTCCAGATGTGAGCATTGAAGGTGAGTCTACTAGCAACGGTATAGACCCAAGTGCGTTAGATGACGATAGCATTGCACCAAGTGCTGTGATACCAGCAGCTTACTTCACTATGCCATACAACGATAAAGTATCACTTGGTTTTGGTGCGTTTTCTAATTTTGGTTTATCTACAGAATTTAACGATGACTACGTAGCGGGCCAAATTGCCGGTGAGACTGAAATTGTTACAGTTAACCTAAACGCAAGCGTTGCATATAAAGTAACTGAGCAATTTAGTTTTGGTATTGGTTTAAACTATGTTTATGCTGATGCGACAATAGTGCGTAAAGTAGGTGCTAATCCTGGGATCCCATTTTCAACAAACGCCGTTGATTTGGAGGGTGATGATACTGGCTACGGCTTAAATGTAGGTGTAATGTACCAATTAGACGACAATAGCCGTTTTGGTTTTAACTACCGCAGCGAAACAGATATTACCTTCGAGGGAACCTTCTCAAGTGTTGCTAACTCTGTGCCTGAGCTTCCTGGTTCAGTGGAAATTACTCTACCAGCTATTGCGGAGTTCTCTGGTTCACACCAGTTAGATGAAAAGCTAGGCGTTCACTACAGTGTATTATGGACAGGCTGGAGCAGTTTTGAATCACTAGAAGCACAAGTGACGTTACCAACTGGTGATAAGTTTGTACCGTTTGAAAAGCAAGAGCAATTTGATGATGCATTCCGTTACTCTATCGGTGCTGATTACCAATACAACGAAGACTTACTTCTTCGTGCAGGTGTAGCGTTTGATGAGTCGCCAGTATCACAAACGCATCTTTCTATCTCTATCCCAGATACAGATCGTTTTTGGTTCTCTGTAGGTGGTAACTACGCAATCGATACGCAATCAAATGTTGATTTAGGTGTAAGTGTTGTTCGTGGTAAAACACAGAACTTTACTGAAACTGATGATTCAGGCAGCCAATGGGGCTTTGAGTCAAAAGGCCATGCTGTTGTAATTGGTGCTCAGTACAACTACAAATTTTAATGTAGTTATGCCTTGTGGTTAATCGCAAGGCACAAAAAAGCCGCTCACTTTAACAGTGAGCGGCTTTTTTAATACCTATTAAATAGTGTTAATAGGCATTCTTATGAAAGCTTATAAGCTTTCTATTTTAGTTTTTTGCTCAAGTAGCTTGGTTTTAGCATCAGTGAATTCAGCTAATTTAGCATTTTCTTTTGCAAGTACGGCTTCAGGTGCGTTATTTACAAACTTTTCGTTTGCTAGTTTATTTTGCACTTGGGCTAGGCCTTTTTCTGCTTTTTCGAGTTGCTTGTTAATACGAGCAAGCTCGGCTTCAACGTCAATTAAGCCCGCCATAGGGATCATAATTTCAAGGTTGCCAACATAAGAGGTTGCACATGCGGGTGCGTCGTCTTTGTTTTCAAGCAGGGTGAAAGATTCAAGTTTAGCAAGCGAGGCAATAAATGACTCGTTCTCGTTAATACGGCGCACGTCATCATTTGATGCATTAGCCAGCAACACGTTAAGTGGCTTACTTGGGCTAATATCCATCTCACCACGAATAACACGGATTGCTAAAATGAATTGCTTAACCCACTCTAAGTCATCCATCGCTTGTGCATCAACGTTTGCTTCATTATAAACAGGGAAGCCCTGTACCATAATACTGGTGCCTGTTGTTTCAAGCCCTGCAAGTGGTGCAACGCGCTGCCAAATAGTTTCGGTAATGTATGGCATCATTGGGTGCATTAAGCGCAGTAGGCTCTCAAGTACGGTAATTAGCGTATTACGCGTACCGCGTTGCTGTGCTTCATTGCCTTTAAATAATACCGGCTTAGTGAGCTCTAAGTACCAGTCACAGAACTGGTTCCAAGTGAATTCGTAAAGTGTATTAGCCGCTAAATCAAAGCGGTAGTTATCAAGGTGTTCGGTGTACGTTTTAACTGTTGCTTCAAATTGACCTAATATCCAGCGATCAGCTAACGAGAGCTCTTTTTCAGCATCGTTGAAGCCACAATCTTGCTCTTCTGTGTTCATCAATACGTAACGGCTCGCGTTCCATAGTTTATTACAGAAGTTACGGTAACCTTCTAGGCGGCTCATATCCCAGTTGATATCACGACCGGTTGATGCCATTGCTGCAAGGGTAAAGCGAAGCGCATCGGTACCGTGTGCTTCAATACCATTTGCGAAAACCTTACGTGTGTCTTTTTCAATTTTAGCGGCAAGTTTAGGCTGCATCATGTTGCCAGTACGTTTTTGTACTAAATCTTCAAGCTCAATGCCGTCAATCATGTCCAGTGGGTCAAGTACGTTACCTTTTGACTTAGACATTTTATCGCCGTTATCGTCACGTATCAGGCCCGTTACATACACGGTTTTAAATGGTACTTGTGGTTTACCGTTTTCGTCTTTTATAAAGTGCAGCGTCATCATAATCATGCGCGCAACCCAGAAGAAAATAATATCAAAACCCGTTACCAACACGTCAGACGGGTGGAAGGTTTTTAAATCATCGGTGTTTTCTGGCCAACCTTGGGTTGAAAAAGTCCAAAGCGCTGACGAGAACCAGGTATCAAGTACGTCTTCGTCTTGGCTTAGTGCTACGCTATCTGCAATATTATTGTCGCGGCGAACTTCGGCTTCATCGCGGCCAACGTATACGTTGCCTTCGCTGTCGTACCAAGCTGGAATACGGTGACCCCACCAAAGCTGGCGTGAAATACACCAATCTTGTACGTCGTTCATCCACGAGAAGTACATGTTCTCGTACTGTTTAGGTACAAATTGAATGTCGCCGTTTTTAACTGCATCTTTTGCAGGTTCAGCAAGTGGCGCAACACGTACATACCATTGGTCGGTAAGTAGTGGCTCAATGACCACACCAGAGCGGTCGCCGAAAGGAACAGTTAAGCCATGATCTTCAATTTTTTCTAAAAGCCCAAGCTCTTCAAATTCGGCCACAATAGCTTTACGTGCGTCAAAGCGGTCAAGGCCATGTAAACGCTCAGGAATTGGCGCATCAAACGCAAGCTCTTTACCGTCAAAGGTGTATGTTTCACCTTGGCTAAGAATAGCTGCGTTTTTATCGAAAATATTGATCATTGGCATTTTATGACGCTTGCCAACTTCGTTATCGTTAAAATCATGCGCAGGGGTTATTTTTACACAACCTGTGCCTTTGTCTTTATCGGCATGTTCATCGGCAACAATTGTGATACGACGGTTTACTATAGGCAGTAAAATCTCTTTACCGATTAGGTCCTGGTAGCGCTCGTCGTCTGGGTTTACTGCAACACCTGAATCACCTAGCATGGTTTCTGGACGAGTTGTTGCTACAACAATGTAGTCTTTGCCGTCTTGTGTTTTAACGCCATCAGCTAGTGGGTAACGTAGGTTCCACATGTGGCCTTGTTTTTCTTTGTTTTCAACTTCAAGGTCAGAAATAGCCGTGTGTAGTTTTGGATCCCAGTTTACTAGGCGCTTACCACGGTAAATTAGGTTTTCTTTGTGCAGACGAACAAATACTTCTTTAACCGCTTCAGATAAGCCATCGTCCATCGTAAAGCGTTCACGGTCCCAATCAACCGATGCACCAAGGCGACGAAGCTGCTTAGTAATTGTGCCACCCGATTCGTTTTTCCATTCCCAAATTTTATTAATAAAATCTTCGCGGCCTAAATCGTGACGTGTTTTACCTTCTTCTGCATGCAGTTTACGCTCAACCAACATTTGTGTTGCAATACCTGCGTGGTCAGTACCTACTTGCCATAATGTGTTGTTACCTTGCATACGCTTAAAACGCGTTAGGGTATCCATTATTGTATCTTGGAAGGCGTGGCCCATGTGTAAGCTACCGGTGACATTTGGCGGCGGGATCATAATTGAATATGGGGTGCCTTGGCCAGATGGCTTAAAGTAGCCTTTTTGTTCCCAGTCTTGGTATAGCGACTGTTCAATATCTTGCGGATTGTAGGTTTTATCCATTACACAGAACCTTAAATAAGTACTTAAATTAGTTGGTTAGCTTTGCCTATGTGGCTAGCTATTAATCTCTTGCGTGCTGATATTGGCACCAAGTTGGCGCAGCTTTTTAAAGCGCTCACGAGCGGCTTGCTTAGCTACAGACTCTACTGGTACAAAATCAAAAACTTGGCTAAAACGCCTAATAAAATCAGGCAGGTTATTAGCTAAGTTAATTAAAACGTTACGTTTGCCAACAGGAGGCGTGGTGCCTATTTCTACTGGTGCGCCGGCTTTAGGGCCTTCGCCTTGCAGGTTATGCGGCACAAAACTGTCGGGATCAAATGCCCAAATGGTTTCGTCAATGGCATAGGCGGTGTGCTCGTTATCAACAAAAATAAACACACGATTCCCTAATCGATACTGCTCTGCGGCAATTTGAGCTGCTAAAGCAAAATGATCATCAGCCTTCGCTTTAGACTCATCTGGTTGCTTTAGAACGAAAAATTGGGCATTGATGTTCATTGTATCGGGGTTTCCCATGACATTGAATGTGTACATAGTTGATACACATAAATTAAGAGGCCGATTTTGCCATATAACGGGGTTTGCTTCAATTAATACACAGATAATTACAGCAATAAAAAAGGCGCCAAACGGCGCCTTAATACAAGCTTTGTAAGTTATTAATCGTGCGCGGCTTCGCTAACGCCAGCGCGGTTTAATAAATACTGAGTAAGCATAGGAACAGGGCGGCCCGTTGCGCCTTTTTTAGCGCCACTGCGCCACGCGGTACCGGCTACATCTAAATGAGCCCAGTTATACTTTTTAGTAAACTTAGATAAAAAACACGCTGCGGTAATAGTACCTGCAGAGCGCCCACCTAAGTTTGTAAAATCGGCAAATGGGCTATCTAGTTGATCTTGATAGTCATCCCACAGCGGTAACTGCCATGCACGGTCGCCGCTTTGCTCAGACGCTTTTAATAAGTCATGCGCAAGTGGGTTATGGTTTGATAGTAAACCTGTAGCATGTGCACCAAGAGCAACAATACATGCGCCTGTAAGTGTTGCAACGTCAATCACTGTATCTGGGTCAAAGCGCTCAACGTAAGTGAGTGCATCACACAATACTAAGCGGCCTTCTGCATCAGTATTAAGTACTTCAACGGTTTGCCCCGACATGGTTGTTAAAATATCACCTGGGCGATACGCGTTAGAGCTTGGCATGTTTTCACAGCCGGCTAACACACCAATCACGTTAATAGGTAGCTGCATTTGTGCTAATGCACGCATAGCGCCAATAACACCAGCAGCGCCACCCATGTCGTATTTCATTTCATCCATGGCTTCGCCAGGTTTGAGTGAAATACCGCCTGAGTCAAACGTTAAACCTTTACCTACCAGTACAATTGGGGCTTGGTCATCGGCTGCACCTTTGTAGTTAATAATCGACATTACCGACTCGTTATCACTACCACGACCAACCGCTAAGTACGAGTTCATACCTAGTTCGGCCATTTTTTCTTCGCCAATAATGTCAACGGTGATATTGTCAAAATTGTTAGCTAGCTCTTGCGCTTGTACGCCTAAATAAGCAGGATTACAAATGTTAGGTGGCATGTTGGCTACGTCTTTACATAGCTTACTACCTGCGGCAATGGCTAAACCATGCTCAATAGCGCTTTCACCAATGGTTAGCTCGCGACGCGTTGGTACGTTAAACACAATTTTACGAAGTGGACGACGAGGGTCTACTTTTTTGCTTTTTAGCTGGTTAAATGTGTATAGGCAATCTTGTGTTGTTTCTACCGCTTGGCGAACCTTCCAGTAGGTATCACGACCTTTAACATGTTGCTCGGTTAAAAAGCACACCGCTTCCATTGAGCCTGTTTCGTTTAAGGTATTAATTGTTTTAGAAATTATTTGCTTATATTGCTTATCATCAAGCTCGCGCTCTTTACCACAGCCAACAAGCAATACGCGCTCGCTTAAAACGTTAGGGACATGATGCAATAATAAAACTTGCCCCGGCTTACCTTCTAAATCGCCACGGCGTAGTAAATTTGAGATATAACCATCGCTGATTTTATCGAGTTGTTCACCAATGGGGGATAACCTACGTGGTTCGTAAACGCCAACGACGATACACGCGCTACGTTGTTTTTCTGGGCTACCACTTTTTACGTTAAATTCCATTGTTACTCCTGGTTGTGAGTCATATACGTTATTAATAGGGGCTAAAAAAATAAAATCTAGTCTTAGCTACGTAACTTATGTAGGGATAATCTTAATTTTAGCTGATTTTTTCTGACTCTTACTGTGTAATTGAACTTTATATGTTTAAGGGCTACTAATGCAACAATATATCGTGCACTTAGGTAGGATAATTAATTTTGTTAGCTTATAATAACGACTTATTTACCAGATAAAACTGAGTAAAATAGCTACTTTATTATCAAATTATCACTATTGTTGTGAAATTCTATGTTTAACAGGGGCGAGCATTGCTTATTTTTCGTTATTTGACCGCTGAGGTTTTAAAATCGCAGGTCGCCGTATTTTTAACTTTAATGACCATTTTTGTGTCACAAAAGTTTGTGGTTATTTTAAGTGATGCCTCAGAAGGGAGCATTCCTGCCAAATTAGTATTATCGATGATTGCGCTGAAGTTGCCGCAATTAGCGTCGCTGATCCTGCCTTTGAGTATATTTTTGGGTATTATTTTAGCCTACAGCCGCATTTACGCCGACAGCGAAATGACCGTTCTTAAAGCCTGTGGGGTGAGTGAATGGTATGTGGTACGCGTTACTTTAATTTCGAGTGTGGGGTTGGCTATATTAGCAGCCTCTCTCACCATGTATCTTGCGCCGTGGGCGAGTGAGCAAGAATACCAATTAAAAGAGCAAGCCAAAGCCGATGCAGGTTTATCAGCTTTAAGGGCTGGGCGTTTTCAACAAACCGGTAATGAAAAAGCCGTGGTGTTTATTCACAACATTGAAAACGGCGGTAAAGAGCTTAACAAAGTATTTGTAGCACAGCTTCCGGATACCGAAACAGACGATTTAGCGCGTTTAGTTTATGCTGAGCAAGGCGTAGTGGTAGAGGCGGTAAATGGTGAGCAACAATTAGTGCTTACCGATGGTAAACGCTACGAAACCGATGGCAAAACACCGGCCCTTAATTTAACTCAGTTTGATGGCTATAGCGTACAAATACGCGAGCAAGAAATAGAGCATCAACGCCGTAAATTAGAGGCAATCCCCACTAATCAACTATTACCTCTTAACACCTCTGAGTCTATAGCTCAGTGGCAGTGGCGTATTGCAATACCGCTTTCTATTCCGTTACTAACCTTAATAGCGGTGCCGCTGAGTGTGGTCAATCCGCGCCAAGGTAAATTTGCTAAATTAGTGCCAGCCATTAGCCTGTACTTAGGTTATTTTATTTTACTCAATGCTGCAAAATTTGCCGTAGAAGATGGCAAAATACCGCCTTCAATTGGTTTATGGTGGATTCACTTAAGCGCTTTATTTATAGGTGGTTTATTAATTATAAAAGGGCGTCCTCTGGGTGCATGGCTTAAAGCTGTTGTAACTAAACGGGAGTTAAGCGCATGATGAAAACACTCGATTGGTACTTAGGCCGCAGCATTTTACAAACCACAGGGTTTGCTTTGCTGGTGTTAGTAGGTATTAGCACATTAATTAAGTTTATTGATCAGCTAAAGTCGGTTGGTCGGGGCAGCTACGATTTAATGACCGCAATGCTTTACACCTTTTACAGCATGCCGGGGGATTTAGTTATATTCTTCCCTATGGCCGCGCTTATTGGTGGTTTAACAGGCTTAGGTGCACTGGCTTCAAATAGTGAGCTGGTGGTAATGCAAGCTGCAGGAATGTCGCGCTTGCAAATTATAGGCTCGGTAATGAAAACCGCGGTGGTTATGGCCCTATGCATGATGGCTCTTGGCGAGTGGGGCGCACCAGAGGCGCAACAACACGCCAAAGAAATGCGTAATCAAGCCATCCATGGTGGCGATGTATTTAATGCGCAAAAAGGTGTATGGGCTAAAGATGGCAACAACTTTATTAATATTGAAGATGTAGATCAAAGTGGCCGCTTAAACGGTGTACATATGTATCACTTTGACAAGTCACTCGATTTAACTCAAATTACCAAAGCTAAAGTGGCCATTGGCCGTGATGAAGGCTGGCTATTACGCGATGTAAATAAGGTTCATATTAGTGATGAGCAAATAAGCAGTGAGCACGTTGATGAAGAGTTTTATCCCTCGCAGTTAACGGGCGAAAAGCTTGGCGTTGTATCGGTAAAACCGGAGTCACTTTCTTTTACTGGGCTTTGGTCATACTTAGGGTATTTACAGCAAAATGAGCAAGATACCAGCACCTATGAACTAGCCTTGTGGCGTAAGTTAATGCAGCCAGTGTCTGTTGCCGTTATGCTGCTGGTTGCATTGTCGTTTATATTTGGCCCTTTACGTACCGTTACTATGGGAGCACGTATTATTATGGGTGTAGTAACGGGAATTGTGTTTCATTTAACAAATGAGATATTTGGTCCTGTGGTAATGGTTTATCAAATACCCGCTATTATAGGTGCGGTGCTGCCAAGTATACTATTCATAGGCTTTGCTACGTACATGATGAATAAACGGGTATAGCCGTTATAAGCGCTTATTTAATACTAAAAAAGGTGACCTATGGTCACCTTTTTTGGTTTTTAATTACTTTAATTAGTACTAATCAAGCTCGCGGTAAATACGTTTATTTTCTTCTTTAGTAAGGGTAATAACCTCAGTTTTTGAGACATAGTCTTGTAGCGCTTTTTTGTTTTTAAAATCAATTAATACCACAAGGTTACCTAAGCCAAGCAGTGCACTTAAGCTGCGAACAATAGACTGCGGCCAACTAATTAAGCTTCCTTCATTAGTTTGTACTTTTAAACGCCATGCGCGCATGCCAATAGTTTGTCCGCTTTTTGTCCAAAAATAGCCAAAAAATACTAAGGTAACAATAACAAGTAGGGCGCTTCGAATACTCGATAGCAGCAATGAGTCTTGAATAAGTGCCGATACATCTTCAGCGCCATTTAAGCTAATAACATCAAGGATAATAAACCCTTGTACGGCAAATAAATAGAGCACTACCGTTAACATAGCAAATGCAATAATGGCTAACGTATCATAAACTAACGACGCAAAACGGCGCCAAAACCCAGCACGTGGAAACTCACCCGACATAAATATACTCTCACTATTAATATGCGCGCTAGTTTAGCAAAAAAGCTTACAAATACTAAGCGCTATAGTTTAGCGCTATTATTTTGTATATTTAAGGGCTAAGCAGTTAATTATAATTATTGGGGTTGCCTAAATGTTAAGCGGTTGATCGGGCTAATGTCATAAAAGGCTTGCTGCTAACCCTATTGTTTGTATAATGCTTGGCATAGAGACGAAGGTACATAAATAATCCTTAGCTCTAAAGTGGTTTTTCTTTATCTTCTCGTGTTTAGAAGGTTAAAGAAAAATGATGCCAGCGTGATGAAATTGGTATACATGGGGGATTCAAAATCCCCTGCCGAAAGGCGTGCCGGTTCGAGCCCGGCCGCTGGTACCACTTTTTATAACCTCTGCTAGTTTTAGCAGAGGTTTTTTTATGTCTGAAATTTGTGTTGGGGCGGACTTGAGCGCTACGCAAAGTGGCACTAGTATCAGTTACTCAAAGTGAGTTCATGGATGAACGATGGACACTGCTTCAGGGATGAATTAAATACTCTTATTACATTTAAGTGTGTTTTCACGAGCCATATTTAGCGCTTTTCAAGCTTACTTACCTTCTAAAAATGCGATGAACTCTCCAGCCGATACATACCAAATATCATCTTTATTTGAGAGTGTTTGAATAAGCTGCTCGGCGTAATCCCAGTTGTTATTTACTGCGTTTTTGTCAAACTCCCATGAATGACCCCAAATCATCATTACAGTGAGTTCATTGCTTTTAAGCGCAATATATTGCTCAATTAACGGCATTGCGTTTGAGTGGTGAACGGTTGGGTTCCACGCCATGGTGTTGGTAGGGAGTTTAAAATTAAGGGTGTTGTTTACTGTTCGGGCATTAGTAAAGCCCGCTTGCTTTACTAATTTCATAGCGGCTTTATCGTAAGAGCCTAAAGGGTATGCAAATGAGTGCACAGGGCTGCCTTTAATAGGCGATAAAATTTGCTTGTCACGGACTAATTGTAATTTTATCTCTGTTGTATCTAAGCCCGCAAAGCCTGGGTGTGAGTAACTGTGGCTTGCTATTTCATGGCCTTTATAAAGCGCTTTTACTTCACTTTGTTTTATATATTCGCCTTCTTTACCGGTAAAGGTTTTCATCCACGGTAGCTTTTTAGCAAATAAACCTGAGTTTAAATTAAACGTACCAACAACCTGGTACTTATTAAATAGTGCCACGAGTTTTCTGTCTTGTGTAACGCCATCGTCGTAACTAAAAATAACAGCTTTAGTGGCGCCGTTAGGGTAGCTTTTTACAGGCCCTTTACTGGCTGCACAGGTAAAGGTTGCCGCCATTAATATGGCAATTAATAAACTCTTCATTTTAAGGTTTTCATTATTGGTGCAAGTTGCTTAGCCCAAAGATCATAGCCTGCCTTGTTTAAATGGGTGCCATCGGTAGTTAGCGTTTCATTAAGCGTGCCTTGTGGGCTTAAAAATGCATGATGTAAGTCTATGTAGGTAAATTTTGCGTGCTTAATTGCTTTAATTTGCTGGTTAGCTGTTTGCGCCATTTGCGTTATAAAATCACGATGATCGGGCAAAATACTTTGTACATATATTTGTGTATTAGGAAGCGAGTTATTGAGCTGAGTTACTATTTTTTCTATATTTTCACTTACCGACGATAGGTTTTTAACTTGCTTTATATAATGAAAATTAAAAATATCGTTTACGCCAATTTTTAAAAATATAGCTTTAGGTGGGGCTGCTTTTAATTCGTTTAAACGTGCTAAAACACCGTAGGTCATATCGCCACTAATACCGCGGTTTCTTACGCGTAGGTCGTTAAATCTAATAGCCCAATTTAATCCCTGCTCAGTAATGCTATCGCCAATAAATACTATGTCGTCTTTGCGTAAAGGTTGTAGCTTAAAATGAGCTATACGCTCAGCATAGTGGTTCTTTAGCCATTGGGATTGAAAAGGAATTGCGTTTTCGGCATTAGCTTTAAAGCTTATTAATACAGCACCTATAATTAGTGTGCCAAGTAGAATAGTGATGTATTGCAGTGTGTAATTACTTGGTTTATAACTCATAAAAACCTGCGCTTATAGCTATATCAATTTAATAATGTATCTATAAACGCCGGTTTTTGATACGTGTTGCATTCGTATTCAGGCTTTGTTTTTAACCACCCTTTTTATTAATCCTAATAGTTTAGCAATTCCTAATGTCAGTAACATCGGCACGCCTATTAGTACGAGCTCTTTTACAAAGGGTAAAATGTACATCAAAATAGGGGCTATTTTCGGCTTTTCACCTTCAGGTGCACCGTGGGAGTATCCTTTTTGGTTTACTTGTGCAGCCCAGTCGGTAAGCTCTAAACTAACCAGCAAAAGGCTCACTAAAATAGATACAACTAACACGATGCTGGTGCGGCTTTGCCACTGTTGTTTTAGGTGTTTCATTATTTAGCCTCCTTGGCAAACATACGTTTAGTCAGTTTTACTATCCAAGAAAAGTTAAGCGCCAAATGTACGCCTAACATGGGCATAATAAAAGTGGCTGAATCGTGATGTATTTTTGACCAAAAATCTTGAATGTTTAAACTAATATTAAGTGCCGGTAGTAAAGCAACCGACACTAAAAAGCCGCTCACAAATACTAATAACATCATTATATAAAGTAGGTAATCCCACACTATATTAAAGCGCTCGCGTGCTGTTATGTTTGCAAATAAACGGCTAAAGCTGCGTTTTATCCAATCCCAGTGCAGCAGTAAGTGAATAACAAAAGGGATAATAAAAAATAGGCTAAACCATTCGTGCAAAGGCACACCCGTGGCCTGTGGTGCACTCACTAGCATAAAGCTAATAAGCAGTAAGGTGTCCATTACATAACGGAACTTTTGTAAGTTTTGTTTCCAACCAGACATTATTGACCCTGAAAAAGTTTATTTACTATTTATGATTGCCGCTATTTAAGGTACGCCCCCTTAAAAAGCAAAAGGCTCAATAAAATATTGAGCCTTAAATCATGAGCAAATTATTAAATTAAAAAACGTATGAGGCGCTTAATTTAACATTACGGCCTGCTTCGTAATCTTGCACTGTATCGCTTGAGTAAGAAGCGTGCGAGTAATAGGTTTTATCAAAAATGTTTTCAACACCTAAGGTCATGCTTAGTGCTTCAAGCTGACTGGGTAGCCACTGCATACTAATGTTATGAACCTGATAACCTACTTTATGAATATCAGCACCGCTTGATACCGAGTCATCAGTTCTGTTAACTAGGCTGGTCCAATTAAATTTTAAGTCGTACTGTGGTACTTCGTAGCCTAAGTTTAATGAAATACTATCGCCTACCTCATAACGCAGTTGCTCGCCTGTTTCTAGCTGTTCAGAGTCTGATTTAGAGTAACTTAAACGCGCACTAAATAGCGCTTTACGCAGAGAAAGCGTTGATTCAAAACCATCAATATCGTAATCGCCCGAGTTTTCATAAGTACCAATAGGGCGACCTTTACCAATTGCCCAGTTGTCTATGTAATCTTCAATACGGGTTTTAAACAGGTTTAATGAAAAACCAAATGAGTCTAAGCCCATCATGTTTTGATCTTTAAAGGCAAAACCAATGGCGTTATTTACACCGGTTTCTGCTTTTAAGTCTTTATCAAAGTTAGTACTGTAATCAACGTAGCTTTCGCGCAGGCCAGGGCCTTGAAACAGCTCGGTAGAGCTTGCGCTAACACTCCAGTTATCGTTAATTAGGTATTTAGCCGCTAAACCAAACGTTAACTCGTTCCACGATTTATCTAACGAATCGTTAGTACCGGCAGAGTACATATCTACTTTAAAATAGTTGTAACGCACACCAGGGGTTACAAATAGCTGATCGGTTACAGCGATTTCGTCTTCAATATAAATGGCGTGAGAGTCTGCAGTGTCTTTATTGGTTTGTACGTGGTTTGCAATACGTTTAGATACTTGCTCATACCCTTCGCCGCCATAGCGTAATGTATGGTTAAATCCAGCAAGTGCAATTTTAGATGTGGCAAGGGCAGTGTAACCCGTATGCTCAGAGTTACCCTCTGTACCCAGTGCAATATAGCTTAGCTCGTTACGGTAAACGCTTGCACGTAGGGTGATTGCATCGCCTTTATCTAGCTTGTAGGCAAGTGAAGTACTGGTACGTGTGTAGTCAATATCTTCTGTTTGCGCGTCTGAATCTTCAGCGAAGCCAGCACCAAAGTTGGTTTTTACGTAGTAATCGCCTTCATCGTTGTATCTGTCGTATGAGAACACTAAACGGTTACTCTCGTTTACATCCCAGCCGAGCTTGAAGATGCCATCTACCGTGCGTCCTTCGTTACCTGTAACTTCTTTGCCATTGCCGTTTTCAAAGTTATTTCTGTCGGTGTAGGTGTAGTAGGCAAGGGCGTCTATGTTATCGGTTAGTTGGCCATATACCGCAGCAGAGCCACCGGCGTAATCATTAGTACCTAAGTTTGTGTATAAGCGTGCGCCAAAGTCTTGGCCAGGCTCTAGTAAATCTTTAGCGTCTTTAGTTTCAAAAGCAACACCACCTGAAAGGCCGCCGGTAAGCACTGAATTAGTCCCTACTTTTATATCTACTGCTTTTAAAATATCAGCATTAATAAGTAAGTTTCCTGAGTGGTGGAACATATTATTGTTTTGGCTAATACCATCAACAGTAATGTTGAGGTCTAAATCGTCAACACCACGAATATTAATACCTTGCACAATAGAGTGCGAGCCACCTACGTCAATACCCGCTTGGTCACGGAGTAAATCACTTAAATGGTTGGCTTGTTTTCTTTCAATATCGTCTTGTAATAGCGAATTGTTAGTAATTGTTGTGCCCCATACTTCGATGGTTTCTGAGGTATCGGGAGCTTGTTCCGCTAAGCTTATGAATGATATACCAGTACACAAAGTACCAATAACAACGTTAAGCGCGTGCTTATTAAATGGGAGCGTGTTTTTCATGGTGAGTATGTTTATCTAATTTTAATATTATTAAGAATGATTCGTATTAAATAGATTGGTGGCTTAAATGGCAATTTAAACCACATACTCTGAATGAATAGCAGTTATTTAGACTTCAAATACTTTGTTTTTTACAAGCTCTCTAAACCACTGACATACAGGGTCGTTGTGATGGCGTTGGTGCCAATATAAGGCGACTTGTGCGTACGATAAGTTGAGCTCTTGCGGTGGCGTTCTGGCTACTACGTTATGCTGTTGGCACACATCGGCGGCAAAATGGTTGGGTACATAAAATATTATATCGGTGTTCTCAGCAATGCTGCCAATGCTGTAAAAGTTTTTTAAGCGTACTGGGGTCGCAATATTATCAATACCCAGTGCAGCAAAGTTTTGTGCAATGGTTAACGCTTTTTCACCTTGAATTGATATTTGCCCAAAGTTACAGTCGCGCAAAAGCTCAACACTGAGCTCGCTATTAGCAAGTTTATGATTACGAGCCATAACAAGTTTAAACTCTCGGTCAAACAATGGTTGGCAATAGAGTTTTCCCTCGGAGTTGGCGGGTTTATGACCTGTTATTACAAAGTGAGCCTCGCCTTTTAGTAAGTCAGAAAACTGTGGTTTAGGTAAGGTGTCTATTTCAAGGATGATATTAGGCGCTTGCTCGCGTACTTCTTTAATTATTGTTTTTATAAACAAATGCATTTGCGGCGGTAGGCCAAACAGTTTAATGGTGGCTGTGCTTGTTTTAGGATCAAAGGTTTGCTTGTTAACCAGCGTTTCTACCATATTTAAAATAGAATTGAGATCTTGCTGAATTGATTGCGCCTTGGGTGTTAGCTCATACCCTCCAGCCATTCTTATTAATAATTGATCGTCAAACAACGTGCGTAATTTACTTAATGAGCGGCTTATAGACGGTTGGCTCATGCCTAAGGTTAACGCGGTATTGCTAATATGTTTTTCGTTTAAAAGCTGCTTTAAAATAATAAGAAGGTTTAGATCGAGCTGATTTAAATTCATAGTTTGATTTGCAAGTTATCAGTATTTCAAGCCATTATCCTAGCACTTAAACAGAGCTTGGCGTAAATGTGTTTTTAATAAAAATAAGCGAGCACATCAAAATACACCGCCGATAAAAAACAAAAACCAGCAGTTAAGCTGGTTTTTGTAGGCTATGTACAATTAGTTTTTTAAATCAATGGTGTATAGCGCAAAACCATTTTCGTCTGTTTTAAGTGGTGAGGTAGGCGCTACCGCTGGCAGTGTTTGGGCAATGCTAGCTACTTCATCAAGCGGTGATGTTCTAAACACAACGTTTAGCTCTGTGCTGGTGGTCACGGGGCTAAAGCGCCAGTTATTATCGGCAGACGGGTCAATACTGCCCGTGCTACTTTTAGCGGCTTCGCTAATAATGTAACTACGCAGTACACCGCGGTTTTCATCTGGGCCTTCAAACGTTTCACGGCTGGTGCCGTCAATCGCTGGGAAGTTTCCTCCACCCGATGCACGGTAGTTATTAGTTACAATTAAAAACTCTGCCTCTAAATCTATCGCTTCACCTTGGTATTGCAAGTTAGTAATGCGCGAATTGTTTTCACTTATTAATACGCCATCGTTGTCATATCGTTTTGGCTTAGTGACATCAATTTCAAAGGTAACACCGTCAATAATATCAAAGTTAAAAGTGGGAAAAGTGGTATCGAGTAGGTTTTGCTCAGCACTGCTGTTTACATCAATCTGATTAAACTGACCCGCAGAGCGTTCAAGCCACTCTTTAACATCGCTACCTGTTACTTTTACCATACGAATAGTGTTTGGAAACACATACAAGCTCACAGTATCAAGCAAGGTAATATCACCTGCTTTTACATTGGTGTAATCTTCAATACCATTGCGGCCAGCTCTAAAAGGGGCTGCTGCCGAAAGCACAGGTAAGCCATCAAGCTCAGTGCCTTGAATAAACGCTTTACCCCACGCTATTTGTGCATCTGATACTATTTGAATTGACGGATCGTCTTGCACCAAAGCAAAAAAGCTATAAATTGGGTTTGAAATTTTAGCAAAGGGTTCGCTCACCCAGTCAATTGTTGCTTGGTGTTCAAGCTCAATTGCGGCAGCTACATCGGTATCTACGGCAGCCAAATCAATAAAGTCGCCGTTTTCATCTGTACCACTAATGGCACGAGTTTCTACTTTTGAGCTGGTTACTTCCCAGCCGCCTTCATCGTTAGGCTCAACAATTAAATCAATAACCCCTAAGTTATTGCCAAAAAAGCCAGGCATAACAGCGGGTACGCCATTAAGTTTACCGTTTACGTTATCAATACCCGCCGATTCATAGCCATCGTACGACGCATCACCGGGAAACAAGCGGTGGTTATGACCAAATAGTATGGCGTCTACGTCATCTACTTTAGACAGGTATAGGGCCGTGTTTTCGGCGAGGTCTTCTTGGGCGCTGGCTGTTAACCCAGAGTGCGGAATGGCAATAATAATATCGGCGCCTTGTGCTTTCATTTGTGGAATAAATTTTTCAGCAGTAGCAACAATATCTTTTGCAATTACCTTGCCTTGTAAATGCGCGCTATCCCATTGCATAATTTGCGGAGGGGTAAGGCCTAAGTAACCAATTTTAATTGTTTGTTCGTTGCCGTTTATATCAAATACGGTTTTATCTTGAAGGTAGTACGGTGTATAACGGTTTTCATCGTTGCTGTCGTCATCATCACCATCATCAACGTATACATTGGCATTAATATACGGGAAGTCGGCACCACTTAATGTGGCATCTAAAAACTCTAAGCCAAAATTAAATTCATGGTTTCCTAAGTTAGCTACATCGTAATCAAGCAAGTTCATAGCTTTAAAAGCAACATGGGTTGCGCCATTTAAAATATCGTCTTTACGTACAATCGCTTCGTAATCGCCAAGTGGACTGTTTTGAATTAAATCACCATTATCAACAAGTACACTGTTTTGCACTTCACTGCGCGCCTCTTTTATAAGGGTTGCGGTATTAACAAAACCTAAAGTTTCTGATGGGGCTTGTGCAAAGTAATCGTAGTTAGATAAATACATGTGTATGTCGGTTGTTTCCATTACGCGCAAAGTAACAGGCGCTGGGTCTGGAGTTACCACAACGATTGGGTCGTTATCGTCGTCATCATTTATGTCACAACCCGTTAATGAAAGAGCAATGGTTAGTGCCAGTGTTGATTTTAAAAAGTATTTTTTAGCGATTCGATTTTTCATGTTCATTCCGTGTAATTTTAAAAAGGAGTACAGTAAAAAAGGTTTGTTAAAGTATGATGAATTAAAATGTGAATCTGAATTTACATTTTTACATGGTGCCTTTATAGTAATGTCTTCTACCAAGATGAGCACACACTATGAGTATACCTATGTACGCATTTAAAAAAATTAAAAAATCTTTATTATTAAGTGCTTGCGCTTTAACTAGCTTTCCAAGTTACGCAGTTGATGAGCAATTTGTAAGTTACCAGGCGGGGCGTTATGCAATTAAAAATGTTACGTTAATCGATGGCACCGGCAAACCAGCACAAACTAATCAAACGGTTGTAATAAATAAAAATAAAATTGTGAACATAGGTGCCACAGCTGAGATAGACGTTGCTGAAGGTGTGAATATTATTGACGGTACTGGAAAAACGTTAATTCCGGGTTTGGTGATGATGCACGAGCACATGTTTTATCCAACCGGCAAAGCTCATTACACCGAAATGCTTTACAGCTTTCCGCGTTTATATTTAGCAGGCGGTGCAACCACAATTCGCACTGCTGGCACAACTGCACCTTATGCTGATTTAAAATTAAGAGATGATATAAACGCAGGTAAAAGTTTAGGCCCAGATATAGATGTAACGGCGCCGTATTTAAATGGCCCCGGCTTACCTATATTAAAAATAAAGTCGCTACGCGATGCAGACGATGCTAAAAAAATGATGGACTACTGGGGCTTAGAGGGGGTTACCTCATATAAAGCGTATATGCATATTCATCAAAATGAGCTTGATGTGGTTATTAAAAAAGCGCACGAGCAAAATAACAAAGTTACGGCTCATTTGTGTTCAGTTACATACCGCGAAGCAGCCGCTTTAGGTATTGATAACCTAGAGCATGGCTTTTTTGCCGCCACCGACTTTGTTAAAAGCAAGCAAAAAGATGTATGCCCAAGTAATAAAGACGTACAGCAATCGTTTGTAGATTTAGATATAAACTCGCCAGAAGTAACGAGCCTAATAAATTACTTAGTGGATAATAATGTAGCACTTACCTCTACACTTACTGTGTTTGAAACCTTTACTAAAGGCCGCCCTAAAGCCTACCCAAAAGCACTTGATGCATTAATACCGCAAGTACGTGACCAGTACGAGTCGCGCTTTGAAAAAATAGCAAAGCAGAGCGAATCTAGCTGGCCTTTAGTATTTAAAAAAATGATGCAGCTAGAAAAAATGTTTGTAGCCGCGGGTGGTAAATTAATGGTGGGCACAGACCCAACAGGTTATGGCGGCGTTATTGCTGGCTTTTCAAATCAGCGTGCAATTGAATTACTCGTAGAGGCTGGATTTATGCAGCCACAAGCTATAAAAATAGCCACGTTAAATGCAGCGCAGTATTTAAATAAGCAAAATACAATAGGCAGTATTGAAGTAGGTAAACAAGCTGACTTAGTCATTATAAATGGCGATTTTGCAAAAAATGCGTCGGCTATCCGTAATATGGAAACTGTATTTAAAAATGGTGTAGGCTATAACTCAACAGCACTTTTCGATAACACTAAATCGGTTGTTGGGCTTCATTAAAATAACAAAGGAAAACAGGATGAAAAAATCACTACTCTCAGTGGCATTAGGTTTTGCTGCACTTGGTGCGTTTAACGCGCAGGCAAACCTTGATCAACACGTTAAAAATGTAGAGCAGCAGGTAATTGAGTGGCGACGCGACTTTCACCAAAACCCTGAGTTGGGTAATCGCGAAACGCGTACCGCAGGCATTGTGGCTAAACACTTAAAGTCGTTAGGTATGCAAGTACAAACCGATATTGCTTACACAGGGGTTGTGGGTATTTTAAAAGGCGCAAAGCCTGGCCCTACGGTAATGTTACGTGCCGATATGGATGCACTACCGGTAACAGAAAAAACGGATGTGCCATTTAAATCAACTAAAACCACAACTTACCGTGGCGTTGATGTAGGCATAATGCATGCCTGTGGCCACGACACGCACGTAGCTATGCTAATGGGCGCTGCACAAGTACTGGCAAACATGAAAGATGAGCTGCATGGCAATATTATGTTTGTGTTTCAGCCTGCTGAAGAGGGCGCACCTTTAGGCGAAGAAGGCGGTGCAGAGTTAATGCTTAAAGAAGGCATTTTTACTAAATATAAACCAGATGTAGCCTTTGGCCTGCATATTACTTCAAGTCTACATACAGGTAAAATTGGTTATCGAAGTGGGCCATTTATGGCCAGTGCCGATCGCTTTGAAATAACCGTACATGGTCGCCAAGCGCATGGCTCAGCACCGTGGACAGGTGTTGACCCAATTGCTGCCGCTGCGCAAATTGTAACGGGCGTTAATCACATTGTAAGCCGCCAAGTAAACATAACCAAAGAGCCGGCTATTGTGTCGTTTGGTAAAATAGCGGGTGGTGTACGTAATAATATTATTCCTGAAGAAGTTGAAATGGTTGGTACTATTCGTAATTTTGATATGGATAATCGCGCGCAAATCTTTGAAAATATTAAAACAACCGCTACGCATATTGCTAAGTCGTCGGGGGCAACGGCCGATGTGCATATTCATGAAGGCTACCCTGTAACGGTTAATAATCCTGAGCTTACTGCGCAAATGTTACCTAGCCTTGAAAAAGCAGCAGGTAAACAAAACGTGCAAGAAATGGGTAAAATAACCGGCGCAGAAGACTTTTCGTTTTATGCTCTAGAAATACCCAGTGTATTTGTATTTTTAGGTGGCACGCCTGCAAGCCAAGACTTAAAAACGGTAGCAAGTAACCACTCACCTTATTTTTATGCCGATGAATCGTCGTTTAAAGTGGGTACCAAAGCGCTTAGCCAATTAGCGGTAGATTATTTAAATAGCCAAAAATAACGACATAACTACCCAGCGAGTAAAGCAATTACTGGCTGGGTATTACTATTTATACTTATAAGCTGCACAGTACGTGCACGTTAAACCAACATGGTTGAATGTATGTCTGAACACCCTTTTTTGGCGCCCAAGCAACAACGCAGCCAGCAAACCCAAGAAAAATTATTAAAAGCGCTGCATCACAGTTTAAAAAGTAAGTTTTTTGAACACATAAGTATAAAAGAGCTGGCAGACTACGCCGAGGTATCGGTAGGTACGTTTTATCGTCGCTTTAAAAATAAAGAGTCGCTGCTGCCCATGTTGTATCAAGACTTTGGCATTGAATTAAATAGCTGGGTAACAGAGCTTGAGACGCAGAGCTATAAAAACCTAGATGATGTAGTTAACACTTTATGCCATAAAACATATGTGTTTTTATTATCACAACAAGGGGTATTTAGAACGCTACATTTAAATTCGCGTTTGCATAGTGAGTTATTAGGCAGTGATAAACACATAAATAGGCGAGTAATTTATCAGCGGTTAGCGCAATTACTTAGCCAAACAGATAGCAAAGTGAGCGATACGGCTGCAGGTACTGCGGTATTTTTAATTGTCAGTTCATTGCTTGATAAAGTACTGTATCACGATTTAACCCCTGCGATTGCGTGTGATTTATCTGCGCATCAATACGCGCAAGAACTACCTAAAATTATTTTAGCTTATTTAGGTTAAACACCTTTAAACATACTCAAGGAGAGTAAAATGAAAATTACTGGAAGCTGCTATTGTGGTGAAATTAAATACCAAGCCCAATCGCAAAATAATAACGTACTTGTATGTCATTGTAGCGATTGCCAACGCATGTCGAGCGGGCCATTTAGGGCGGTAATAATGGCTGAGCCTAACTCGGTAGTATTTACCAAGGGCGAGCCAAAAGAGTATGTTAAAACAGCACAAAGCGGTAATAAACGTGCACAAGGTTTTTGTGGTACGTGCGGCACTACACTTTACGCAACGAACGAAGCAAAAGCCGATAGAGTGTACGGCTTGCGCATAGGTGCTGTAGATCAGCGTGATGAATTTACCCCAGCGGCGCAAATTTGGTCGCAATCAACCCTTAAATGGCTAAACGATTTACACCAAGTGCCTGCCTTTGAGACTACCCCACAAAAATAACAAGGCCAATGTAATGAAAACACTGATAAAAACTGCGTTATTAGCTAGTGCACTACTTACGAGTTTTGCGCAGGCAAACCCCAGTAATGTCGACTTTTTAAATACAAGCAAAGCTAACCCTAATTTACCATTTTCGCAAATAGTAAAAGCCGGCAATACGCTTTATATGTCGGGTCAAATAGGGATTAACCCTGCAACCGGCAAGCTAGCAGCGGGTGGTTTTGAAGAGGAAACTAAGCAAACTCTTGAAAACATTAAGCGCACTTTAGAGCAGCATAACTACAGCATGAGCAATATAGTTAAATGCACCGTTATGCTTACCGATATAAACGACTTTAAAGCGTTTAACGCTATTTATACGCAATATTTTAGTGCGCCGTACCCAGCGCGTAGTGCATTTGCTGTTAAAGCGTTAGCCCTTGATTCGTTAGTAGAAGTTGAATGTATAGGCTCACTTTAAATTTAAAAAGTAAGTTTTTTGAAATTTTATAACTTAAACGGCTGTCTATTTGAGTAGTTACACAACAGAGGAAATATTATGTGTAGTTCACCTAAAAGCAGCCGAGCAGTTAAAAAATCAGCCATTAACTTTAATGACGAGTTGACTCAAGAACAGCGCCTACGTTTTGCTGCAAAAGCTAATTTAGCACAAGAGCGCCGCGCACAACGCGAAGCCACAAATAAGCGCTATGAGAAAAAACATACCCCTGTAAAAAAGCCAAGAACAGGTTTATTTTCATGGTTACAACAGTTAGTAAGTTAGTTTCAGCGGGTAGTAAATCAACAGTTGTTAAGCGTGGTATTTTTACCGCTAAACCATCCACATGTAGCACATAACACACCTGCACCCGCACATAACCAAAGCGGCGCACTCCAACTCCCTGTTGCTGTATGCAAAGCCCCTGCAACCATAGGGCCAATAGCCGCTAACAAATAGCCAATACTTTGTGACATACCCGAAAGCGATGCCGCTTGCGTGGAGTTATCGGTACGTAAGCTAATAAACGACAGTCCTAAAATAAAGCACGCCCCCGAGCTAAAACCAAGTAGCAGCGTCCATACCAGTGCAAAGTTTGGCATATAAAGTAGCCCTAGCGCGCAGCACGCACTCAGTGATGCAAGTATAAAGCTAAGCATGCTTTGATCTTTTAACTTTGCAAGTAGCGGTATAAGCACAAGCCCAGGTATAGCGGTCGCAATTTGAAAAGCCCCATGATAGGCGCCTGCTTGCGTTGCACTTTGGCCTGCTTCGGTCAAAATACCCGGCAGCCACGTAATGATGATGTAGTTTAAAAAAGAGTTTAAACCTAACAATAGTGTAATTTGCCATGCAAGTGCATAACGCCATACGCTTTTATTAAGTGTTGAGGCCTGTGCTGTTTGTGCCGGCTTTGTGTGTTTATTTAATTGCGCCATCCACACAATTAAAGTGGTGACTGTAATGAGTGCACTAGCGCCTAAAGCAAACTGCCAACCTAACCCTTCATATTGGCTAAGCGGATAAACTAATGCTGAAAAGCCACCCGAGGCAACGCCCATAGTGAGCACATAAGCAGAGGTCATAACGGCGACTTTTGCCGCAAAGTCGCGCTTTATTAAACTCGGTAATAAAACGTTAGCGATAGCAATACCCGCACCAATAATGGCAGTGCCAACAAATAGCATTATTGACGAATTAACCACACGCCCAGCAATACCCATTAATATTAAAAATACAGCAAAAAACAATGTACGCTCAAGCCCTTGGCGTTTAGCGAGGCCTGCAGCCATAGGCGATATAACTGCAAAGGCAATTAGCGGTAACGTAGTAATAAACCCCGCTTGCGAAGCGGTTAAACCAAAGTGCGTAATTATTTGTTCAAGCACAGGGGCAACCCCTGTAAAAGGTGCACGTAAATTGGCGGCAATAAGTAAAATACCTATTACCAGTAGCACGCTCGAAAAGCGCGACGTGCCAGTGTTACTGTGAGGTGTGTGAGTCATTATTACAAAATATGTTAGCTAATTATGGGCGCTAGTATAAACAAATCAGCAGTATTATAATTTAGCTATACTGACATTAAATAACTAAAAACAGACAAAGTTATGTTTGAACCTAAAGGGTGGGGCTATCTGCAAAATTATGAGCATATGGTACAACCTATAATTGCTAAAGTAGATACCGCACAAGGCAGTAAAGAATACCCATTACATACTCACCCTAAGGGGCAGTTAATATTAGCGCTTGATGGCTATGTAACCTGCGAAGCGGCTAATAAAATGTGGATGGTGCCAACGCACAGCGCTATTTGGGTGCCTGCTAATACGTGCCACAGTAATCGTGCATCAGATAACGCCAATTTATGCTTTGTATTTATTGATGCCAACCTAAAAGGCATGCCCACACATACCTGCACTTTGGCTATTACCCCCCTCGTTAAAAGTTTAATGCTTAAGCTGGCAGGCGAAAACCAAGCCTATATTGAAGACTCTAAAACAGCACGTTTAGCTCAGGTACTGTTTGATTTATTAATAGAAATGCCAACCCAGCCGCTTGATTTTGTGCTTTCTAAGCATGTAGTTATTCAAACCATGAGCCGGGAGTTAATTGAGCATCCCAATAACCGCAAAACTCTTGCACTATGGGCACACGATTTTGCATTAACTGAGCGGACCTTGGCGCGGCTTATAAAAAAGCAAACCGGAATGACCTTTGGTAAGTGGCGAATGCAATTACATGTAATTACCGCGCTGCAGGCATTGTCAGATGGGCAAAGCGTACAGCAAGTGTCGGCGTTATTAGGGTATGAGTCGGTGAGTGCGTTTATAACTATGTTTAAAAAGGTTATGGGAAAATCGCCCACTAAATACATGGGCGATTTAAATTAGCAAAACTATTAAATTAACGTATTACCATGTGTAAGTAGCTGAAAGCATAGCGTTACGTGGCTTACCAGGAAAGTACCTGTCGCCAGTAAAACTGGTGTAATCAGCACGCTCTGCGTAAGCTTCGTCGGTAAGGTTAATTACACGGGCAAGCACTTCTAGGTTATTGGTCACTTGCCACTTAGCACGCAAGCTTAAAATGTCATGTCCGTCGTAGCTATGCAGGTTTTCTGGGTCGGTATAGTAACTACTTACGCTATGCCATTGCAGTGCAAGCGCTAGGTTATTAAAGGCTTGCCAGCTGAAATCAAGGTTAGCCACATTGCGCGGCGCGGTGTCTACGTTGTTACCGTTTATATTTAGCCCATTAATTAATTGATTATTAGTATACGTGTGCTTTGCATGTGTACCTGCAAACTGTAAGTTAAGTGTTTTACTTAATGCGTAATCCACTTCAAGCTCAATACCTCTGTGGCGAGAGCTGCCATTATTAACGTTAAAAAAGTCGCTGTCGCGATAAATAGTGTTGTGCTTACTCATGGCATACACAGCTAATGCATACCTTACATTAGAGTAGTAACCCTTTAAACCAAGCTCGGCATTATTGGCTATTTCTGGGTTTAAATTAGCGGTGGTTTGCTCGCGTTGTAATTGATAAAGCTCTGCCGCTTGGGGCGCTCTGTAACCACGCGAAAAGTTAGCATATACAGTATTGTTGTTATTAACCTTATAGCTTACCCCTAGCTTAGGCGATGTATTGCTAAAACTATTTTTACCACTGGCAGGGCGACTATAGCGGCAACCGCCAAAGCCACATTCTGCGCCGTCGTCTTTTGTGCGGCCAGTGAGCATATTATTAGTGTAATCGTACTGCATATGCTCATACCTTAGGCCTGCGCTAATAAACCACTTATTTAATTGCCACTCAACTGATGCAAACGGCGCATACAGTGTTGCGTTTACGTCGTAATCGTAGTGCTTGCCTTGCGGTACCGTGGCTACTAAAAATGCAGAGCCTTGAGTTGGCTCGTTTTGACTTTGTGTAAAATCGCTGCGGCTATATTCGCCATCAAACCCTAGGTTTACTTTTATATTACTTTGTAAGTTATGTTGATACAGCGATTGCACACCAAAGCCTGTTTGGCTATTGGTTTCAAGTGGGGTGCCGGGTAAAAAGTGCTTAAAAAAGTCCATGCTTTGGTCGCGTACATAAGGCGTGATAGAAAGCACATTGCCATTTTTTAATTGCCACTGGGCGTTACTCCACGCTCTAAATGAACGGGCTTTTCTAAAGGCGTCGGGGTCAAAGTTTTGCTGTGCTATGTCTTCGTTTTTATAGCTTTCAAAGCCTGTAATAAAGCCCGCTGTTTGCTGATCTAAATTTGTGTATGTAAGACCAGAGGTCAGTAACAGGTTATCGTTTTCAAAGCGGTGGCGAATATTTACCTTTTGCTGTTTTACGCTTTCGTCGTCGCGATAACCTGTGTCGTCGGTAACACTTGCGTTGATGCCAATCCCACTGTTGCCATAGTCTTGCCCAGCGCGAAGCTTATAACGAGCATAACCATACGAGCCATAATCAAGCCCGACTAGTCCACCGCCTTGTGTTGTATCAGGGGTTATTACGTTAATAACACCATGCACAGCGTTTGAGCCATAAAGGGCAGAGCCTGGGCCTTTTAATACTTCAATGCGCTTTGCCATTTCGCTATGCGCTTCAAATAGCTCGTTAATATTACAAAAGCCTGCAGCACGTAGTGGAATGCCATCTTCAAGGGTGAGTATGCCACCACATGCAGCCGCCCCCGAAAGCACTGGCGAGCGAAGTGCAGGTAAATACTCTTGCCCGTTACCCCGTTGTACATTTGCGCCAGCAATGCGCTGTAACGACTCTTCAACATGCGTTGGCGCAATTCTGTTTAATTGCGCCTCAGATAAGGTGCTAATAGTAAGAGGAAGTGGTGTGGCAAGTGCTTCTGTACGCGATGCGGTGGTTGTTATGGTTTCTATTGCATCATCGGTTTGACTGTCGGCAATTGCAACATGGCTTAGTGGCAATAACAGCGGTAAAAAATAAGGTTTCATACATTCCTTTAAGGTGAGTAACGCTTTATTAACGCCATGGTAAGATGTTTTAAACCGTTTTTAAACCGATTGCGTTAAAGTGCGCGTATTCTATATACCCTATACGTTACTGATAATACAAAGCACGCCAGTGCCGGCACCACTAAAGCGAGTATTGAGGAATACTCAAATAAAATAAATCCAGTAATACCGCCTAGCAAAAAGCCAATAATAATAAGCAAAAACATTACACCTTTTCGGGTATCAAAGGTTTCGCCTTTAAGTGCTTTACCTATCATTAGGCCAAGGTCGGTAAAAATTCCGGTTAAGTGAGTAGTTCGCACTACGGCGCCACTATAATTAGTGGCTAATGCATTTTGTAAACCACACGCGGCGCTGGCAAGTGTAATGCCATAAACATAAGACTGGTCGAGCAAATAAGCACTTAAAAGTAATAAAAGGCCTTCAATAAATAATAAAGTGTCGTAATGGCGTCCAAGCTTTAACGAACCACCAGTGAGTAAAAAGCCAGAAAGCGCCGAGCCCAGCATAAAGCTTACAATTATACTAATAAGTAGTAACGCAGCAGAGGTACTGCTCATTAGTTTTATACCAAGTAAAGTAACACTGCCTGAAAGGTGAGAAATGGCCTGATGCTCAAATCCTAACAATCCTACTGCATTAACAACGCCAGCAATAAAAGCGAGCGTAAACGCGCCGTACTCAACCCATTTTGGTAATTTAGTTAACATCGCCTACCTTATTAATGCACACCGAATTGCGCTTTGTAGCGTTTTATTTGCTCATCAACCAATTTGGTGTTTATTACGCCGTGCTTAAAAGCAATATAAACAGGTAGGGTGTAGTCTTCAAGTTGCTTTGCTCGTATGTTTTTATAACCTTTTGAGTACCATAAACCGGCTTGATAATTAGTAATTGCGTAGTCAACACGCTGTTTATCCAGCAAATCAAACGTGGCTTTCGTTGAGAGTGAACGCATTAAATTACTATCATCAATATTATAATGCGCAGCAATAATATTAGGTAAAGCAACGCCTCTTAACATAGCTATACGCGCAGTTGATAAGTCATCTGTAAATTGTTTTTCCTTATTTGTTGTAAATAAACCAAATTGGGTGGTGTGCATAGGCTCACTGGTAAAGTCTAAATATTGCGCACGCTCGGTATTATTAGCCAACGCAAAGTAACAATCGTAGTAGCCTAATTTCATTTCTTTTTTAACGCGCGCCCACGGTAAGTGCACTACATCTATGTTTAAATTTAAATTACGTTCAATAAACTCTAGATACTCTATATCAAGGCCAGTAAAGGTATTTGTTTGCTCATCGTATATTGTAAAAGGAGGATAGTGCGTGGTTACGCAGCGCAGGGTTTTATTAGGCGCTGCCAACAATAATTGAGAAAAAGTTAAGGCTAAAAGCATTAATACAGCGCGCATAAACATAAATCCAAAAGTTTTTATAAGTATAGAACCACAGTGCTTATTATACAGGTTAATTACCTTTAATTGTGTTGATCTATGTATTTTTACACCACGTATAGAATAAATTTGTGAGAGCCACATGTTTAACGCAGAGCAGCAATCGCGCATTATAGAAATGGCGTGGGAAGATAGAACCCCCTATGAGGCTATAGAGCAGCTATACGGGCTTAATTATTCACAGCTGGTGTTGTTTATGCGAGAGCATATTTCAAAGGGCAGTTTTAAAGTGTGGCGCAAACGTCACGCAGGGCGTAAAACCAAGCACTTAAAACTTCGCGACCCAGCCATAATGCGCAGTTATTGCAAAACACAGTATAAGCCGAGATAAATAGCTGCTTGCAGTTTCATATGATGTTAAGGCGTGTTTGATAATCTTTAGCTATTAACATTATTAGAGATTATTTATGAAAGCGTTTTTATATACTGTTCTTTTAACGGGTGCTTTGGTTAGCGTTAATGCACAGGCAAAGCCCGATAAAAACAATCACGGCCATAAAAACGGCCACCATAAACATCAGCAGCACAACTATAAAAGCAGCAAGAAACTATCTAAAAAGCAGCAAAAAAAGTTAGTGCGTGCTGGTTGGACGCCACCCGGTTTAAGTAAGCGTTACCACAGAGGCGATTACCTAGATCGCAATGTATATAAACAAGGGCGCGTTATTGAACGCTCAAGAGGTAATGGTACAGTAAGTATAGAAATTGACCGTACTACCATTCATATGGTGCACGACACTCGAGAAATACTTTCAATATTAACTCGTTAAGTACAATTTATAAGGATATTTAAATGCTCATTGCACTAGCTATAATCATTGGCTTTTTTTTATTAGTGACTTTGTTACCTATGTCGTACAGCCAGCACTACTTAGTGCGCAGCTGCGACTTTGTTCGACTACAGGTGTTTTATATAGCCAGCGCTGTTGCAGTCGTGTCGTTTTGTTTACTGTGGCAAAGCGACAATAGCGGGTATTTGTATACTGCTTTAACCGCATTACTAACCATGGTTTTACAAGGGAAATGGATATTTCCTTACACCTGGCTTGCTAAAAAAGAAGTTAAAACTGCCTCAGTGAGCGAAGATCACAGTGTTAGAATCATGTCGGCTAATGTGCTTATGTCAAACCACAATAGTGAACAACTAATCTCACTGGTTGATAAACACCAGCCCGATTTATTAATTACCCTTGAAAGCGACAGCTGGTGGGAAAACAAGTTAGCAGTTCTTAAAAAAAACTACCCCTATTATATTGAATGCGCTAAAGACAACCGCTACGGCATGCATTTATACAGTAAATTTAAAATTCTTGATGCGCAAATATGCGAGTTAATAGAGGACGATATTCCCTCAATTCATATCTTGTTCGAAAACAATGAAGGCCTGCAAATGCAAGGGCACTTTATTCACCCCGCACCACCAAGCCCCACTGAAGAAGACTCATCGCGCCCACGCGATAGCGAACTCATAATGGTGGCAAAAGCACTTAAAAACCCAACACGCCCGACCATTGTAGCTGGTGATTTAAACGACGTAGCATGGTCGCGCAGCACCCGTTTATTTATGCAAATAAGCGGCTTTTTAGACCCACGTAAAGGCCGTGGTTTTTATAACACCTTTCACGCAAGTTACTTTTTTATGCGCTGGCCGCTCGATCATTTATTTCACAGCCAAGGCTTTAAAGTAAAACGTATTAAGCGCCTTGCTAAATATGGCTCTGACCACTTTGCACTACTCACTGAGCTAGTGTTTGAAAACGCCAAGCAGCATTCATTAGAAGATAAATCAGATGAGCTTAAGCAAGAAGAAATACAAGAGCTGGCTATGAGTAAAGCCGATAAGCGAAAGGTGCCAAGGTTTGAGAATAGCTATTAATTTTTAGCTGTTAGTGAATAAGCCTTAACTAGTCTGTTATATCGAGTGTTTAAACTCACTATGGGAAATTTAACACAATTCATTAATTAAAGTTATATGACGCTAAACAGTGGGATGATTAAATGTTTATCCCTAAAAAATCCTAGAGTCAAATTAAGATTAGCTCCGATAAGAAGGCTGGTACTTTTCAATTTCGCAATTGATAAGAGCGTTAGTGTCATTGTAACGTCAAGATCCCTAAGAAATGCCAGAGCTAATTAATGAGGTTTTAAGTTCAGGCACTACCAGAGACAACTACAAAGTCTGGTACGTGCCATAGCAAAGTATATCCTGCCTTTTACCTAACAAACATCCAAATACCGGCAGCTATCATAAATAAGTTTTCTGTGAGGGAGATAAACCCTAGTGGTACGTTACTGTCACCGCCTACACACGCACATTTCAACTCTCGTTTATCTATGTAGACTGCTTTTATCACTGAAATAGCACCAACCCCACCTATGAATAATGAAATAGGGGCAATAATATAGGCTGGTAATCCGGCTATCATTCCAATGCCAACAAATGCTTCTAAAAATGGATAAACATAAGCGTACCTGACTACTTTCATAGCGACTAAATCATAGGTTATAAATGAATTAGTAAAGCTAAATAAGTCTTGAAGCTTTTGTATTGCTAACACTGCCATTGTTAGGGCTACAAACAGTTCAGCGGTTTGCATTGATAATAAGCTATTATCTGATGCAAAACTAAATGCCACACTAAGCAAAAAACTAACCGAAAAAATCGCAATCACGGGCGTGTAAGTTGTACCTTCTTGGGCGGCTTGTGGCTTATTAAAGTAATCACGTAAATCGTCGTAGCCACCTATACGTTTATTATCAATAAATGTTTGAGGTGTAGTTTCTACACTGTGTTGTTTTTTAAATTCATCTGTTTGCTCTCGAGAAGTTAAAAGCTGATCATCAACTGTATATCCCTCTCGCTCTAGTAAGTCTTTTGATTTTAAACCAAACGGACAAATATGCTCATCTGTTACCATTCTAAAAAGTTGGGCTGATTTACTCATGCTTTACTCCTTATGTTATATGGTTTATTTATTTGAATTGAAATCTGGAACCGCTCTTAATTGTGCTTGAGCATTGGTTTGTGCAATGCCGTTTTGCTCTATATCTTTTAGGAGCCATTGCATTTCTTTTATTTCTCGCTCTTGAGCTTCAATTATATTTGTAGCTAGCTTTTGAACGCGTTTATCTTTGATTTTTGCCTTGTCACTTGTGAGTATGGCAATTGAATGATGTGGGATCATCGCCGACATCCATGAGCTATCATCAACAGTCGCTTGTGATCGAACTAAAAATAAACTTCCCGCAAATACGGTAACACTAGCAACGAGTACTGTTATATTTTTCTTTTTATCTTTATACATATTGAGCATGAAAAGTAGCATTACCACTGCCATTGTGGCTCCCATATAAAGCGCCATATAAGTACGAGTTTCACTAAAATAAACATGGCTAAGTTGGTAGGTGTTCAAATACATCAATACAAGCATGGTAATTGTGGATGTTGCTATCATTAAAAAAAATTTTGAATAGTGTGACATTGTATTGCTCCTTCAAAGTTTGTATTTTGTTTTTACATGTGAGTAACTTTTACACTATCAAGCTCACAAATCAGTGTTTCCTGTTGTGTAAAATGGATATTTAACAATTAGTTCAAGAATTATGCCGTTAGGCTAAAACTGCTCGCTGGATTTACTTATGTATTTGTAGATTTCTTCACTTGAGTTGTCAGTGAGTAGCTCAATATTATATTTGTGAAATATACCCTCCATTTCCATTCCGGGAGTGCCAATAGGCATGGCAGGTACACTTAAGCCTGTAATGTGCGGAGCATGTTGCTCAGATAAAAACAGTTTTATATGCTTAGCTGGAACATGACCTTCAAATACAAATCCATCGGCTGACACGGCTGTATGGCATGAACGCATATTCGGTTTTATTTGATACTGAGATTTAATCAACCCCATATCATTAACGTTAATTGCTTTTGTTTGAATATTATTTTCTCCCAAATGAGCAATCCACTTATTACAACACCCACAATTTTTACTTTTATAAACGGTAAGCTCTATTTTATGTTTTTTTGAATTCTCAGAAACTATTGATGTTTTGTGCTGTTTTTCGATACTCATTGTAGAAAATGACATGGTTAATGATAAAAAAAACGCTGAGGTTATGTAGTTTACTTGCATTGTTAACCCCTTAATTAGACCAATGAATATGAGTAATTTTCCACCCTGAATCGGTGTTTTTTAATGTAATTGATTCCATTCCCGTAGATTTAATATCTTTCCCTTTATACTTTCCTTGAGTTTTACTTCTTGAAATTGAGTAAGCGGTGTCTCCATCTGTGTAAACTTGGTGCTCGAGTAGTTCACTATTAACTGCACTTAAGAATTTCATATCCGCTATCATATGATGGTTCGCGTATTCATCTGCAGAACGCTCAACACTTCCGCCTTCAAAAATGATGACATCGTCGGCTAGTAATTTACGTGCAGCTTCGCCATTGCCTTGTTTTAGGGATGCATGAAATAGGCTGACAGTTTTTGCAGCTTCGCTATCAAGATTGACAAAAACCCAGCCTTTTTTTGAATGTTCTTCATCGCCATGTGCACTAACAGCAAAAGAACCAACAGCGCTAAAAATTAGCAGCAATAAAATTTTTAAGTTAGAGGATTTAATTAACATACGTTTTCCTTTTTTATTAATCGTTAAACAGGCGGACCAACAAGTGTGGTAAATATACTTGTTGTAATAAGTACAAACAGGGCAATTACTATTTCAACAGTGATCGAGCGTTTTAATATATTTATATGGTGTTGTTGAGTGATTTGCGGGACTAAAAAAAGCTTATGCCATGCACCTAGTAACAGCATCGCACTGACGAGTAACAGTTTTAATAAAATTAGTTGCCCATAATTTGATGTAAACAATACAGAAAATGACTCTAAGTACTGCAGGAGTAAAGTTAAGCCCGAAATAAGTAGTACAAATATAATAACAATAGCGAGTTGACCAAAGTAATGCATTAACCGCTTCACTTCACTGGTAGGTAGTAAAGTGCAGCTTTTGTAAAGCGGCCACAATGACCCTAACCAGCTCGCAATGGCAATAAGGTGAAAGGTTAAAATACTTTTTACTAACCCATTTTCATTTGCACTGTGCCCAGTAAAAGTGAAGCTATAAGCGATAAACCCAAGCATGATTAGTATAACGGCACCGTTTTTATAACCTGCTACGTTATCATCTGATTTCACATTCCACATACATGCGCTAATTAGAGCAATAATAAGCGCTGGTATTCTCAACGTTGCTTGCTCACCTATGACTGATTGCCAAACAATTTCAAGCATAAAGGGGTCAAACATTCCCATAAAGCCTGATTCGGCCATTGCCCCAGCTTCTATTGGTACTTGTAAAAGTGCAGTAATACTACCGATAGTTACACACGTAATTTGCCAACGTTTTAAGAACTGATAAAAGCTAATTAAGTGATGCCCTGCAACATTGCTGTTGCCACACATAAAGCGCATTAATAAAGTGCCCGCAAGCCCTGCAATTGCTATATAGCTTGCTAGTTTTAATAATAGTAAAAGTACTGACCATTCACTTAATTGCATTCTGTTGCTACTTAATGATTATGTTTGCTGTGGGTATTAGATTGTTCTTGCATCATCTTTTGCGATTCACTTTTGTGTACCATAAATCTAAACGTGTCGGTCATTTTATGTCCATCACCACCCAGTGCAATCCATTTAACCGTGTAAGTGCCTTGGGGTAGGCTCGGTAATGACCAACTAAAGTCTGTGCTTGGGGTGGAGCTGGGTTTGAAATCAAAGTTTATTGATTTATTTTTTTCATCTTTGATGATGACTTTTGCTAGCCTTACTTCACCACCAAAAGTTAACGAAAGTTGCTCTGGACTTTTCATTAACATGGCTTCTTGCGCAGGTGTTGATTGCTTGAGTGATATATGCGCTGATGCGGAAAATGTAAGCACTAAACTTATAATGGCTACTGCAGAATTAAAAAACTTCATAATTACCTCTTATTTAAAATGACTAAAACCAAAATTTAATACCCGCAACAAATGCGGTGTTGTTGCTACTTTGTCCACTTGATGTGGCATAGTCGGCGGTATTGCCAAATTTATTACTCCATTCAACGCCAATATAGGGCGCAAACTGGCGTGTAAACTCATAACGAACCCTAAAGCCAATCGCGCTGCTTGATAGGCCACTTCCAAGTTCGTTTTGTTTATCGTTTTTGCCATAAAGTGTAATTTCGGCTCGCGGTTGTATAATTAGCTTTTGCGTGAGTAGTAGTTCGTACTCTGCTTCTAATGTAAATGCGGTATTGCCTCGCTCACCCACGTACGCTGTCATATCAATTTCAAACCAGTAAGGGGCTAAACCTTGTAAGCCAAAAGCCAACCATTGCCGATTTTCACCTTCTTTATTGTAATCAAGACGAACACCTGCTTGAGTATCCCAATATGCTGATACGGCGTGACCCCATAAAATATCGGTTTGGTTTTCTTCAATACTCCCTTCGCTGAAATCACCCTCGGTTTTAATTACCAATCGATCAAAGGTAGTGCCGTACCATGCTTGTAAGTCAAACACACCTGCGTTTGCTTGCTCGTTATATTCAAGACGATCGCCTAGTAATGCGTAAAATGGATGCTCATCGGCGAGTGTTAATCGCTCATTACCCTCAAGCGCATATGGGCCTTCTGTTAAAGTTGTTCCCGCAGAATAAGCATGAGGGTCTCTTGCGTCTTTAGGTGCATCTCCCCCTTGTGGTTGCATCTTAGCGCTACTCATTTGTGCCATTTCACTTTGCGCTAATAAAGGGAAACTAATTAATGAAGCCCCAGTTAACATTAATAAGCCTAATGATTTAGATAGTTTTAATTGTTTCATGATACGACTACCTCTCTAAACATGCCGGCATCCATATGGAATAATAAATGGCAATGCCAAGCCCAGCGCCCTACATCGTGAGGGGTGGTTAAAAAGCTGATTCTTTGTGCGGGTTGAACAGGTATCGTATGACGTCGCACTTGCACATCACCTCTCTCGTTTTCTAAATCACTCCACATACCATGCAAATGCATAGGGTGCGTCATCATGGTATCGTTTTGTAAAATAACTCTTAAACGTTGGTTATGCTTCATATGCACTGGCGTGCTTTTACCAAATTCTAAGCCATCAAATGACCAGCTATAACGCTCCATGTTGCCGGTTAAATGCAGCTCAATTTCAGCTTCAGGCTCTTGCTGGTTAGTGATCCCTTCAAGTGAATGTAAATCTGCAAGTGTTAAAACACGGCGACCATTTTTACGTAAACCAATACCGGGATCATCAAGGTTTGTTCTAGGCATATCAACGCGCATATCAACAGAAGCTCCATACTCCGTTTTTGCATGACGCACTTTAGAGCTGGCAACCGCTAATGGGTTTTCAGACATACCATGTTTGCTATGATCCATCGCCATTGCACCGTGCCCCATAGCACTATGATCCACTTTTTTAGAGTTCATACTTGACATGCCTGCCATACCAGCCATTGCAGAATGCTCACCGCCGTGAGTCATATTGCCCATCATATCGGTCATCGTTAACCACTCAACAGGGTCAAGTGCAGGTACTGGCGCATCAATATTAGGCGAGCTTGATAAAGTTCCTTTTGCGTAACCAGAGCGATCCATACTTTGAGCAAAAATCGTATAGGCATCATTTTTAGGCTCAACAATTACGTCGTAGGTTTCACCAGGGCCAAATCTAAATTCATCAACTGTCACTGGTTCAACGTTTTGTCCATCTGCTTGTACAACCGTTAGTTTTAACTCGGGGATTCGTACGTCAAAAAAAGTATTGCTAGAGCCATTAATGAACCTAAGTCTAATTTTCTCCCCAGCTTTAAACATTCCACGCCAGTTTGCCATTGGCGTACTACCGTTCATTAAAAAAGTCATTGCTGATGCAGATAAATCAGCTAAGTCTGTAGGGTTCATTCGCATCTGGTTCCACATTTTTCGGCGTTGTAGAGCATTTGAAATATTGCTGCTAGAAACGTCATCAAAAAACTCTGGAACAGTAGGTTGATTGAAGTTAAATACATCACTCTGTACTTTTAATTTACGGAACAACGCCATAGGGTCATCATCAGTCCAATCAGATAATTGAATAACATGCTCGTTATCTGCACTAATAATATCGTTTTCTCGCGGCTCAATAATTAATGCACCGTACATGCCTGTCATTTCTTGAAAACCACTATGTGAGTGATACCAATATGTGCCACTTTGTTGCAGCTTAAATTTATAAACAAAGGTTTCGCCTGGCATAATGCCTTTAAAGCTGATACCTGGTACGCCATCCATTTGATACGGTAAAATAATGCCATGCCAATGAATTGAACTCGGTACTGATAACTTATTTGTTACTCTAATAGTAACGTCATCGCCTTCTTTGAGGCGCAAGGTAGGTGCGGGTATAGATCCATTGATAGTTGTCGCCATACGTACTTCGCCAGTAAAGTTAACCGGCGATTCATCTATAACCAGATCAATTACTTTGCCGCTAAGTTCGGGTACAGTGCCTGTTATTGTTCCTGCTACTAAAGATGATGCAGCATGCAATACACTCGGAAAAGCAGCAAGTACACCTCCTGCAATTAAGCCTTGAACAAATCGTCTTCGTGGTGTGCTAACCTGTTGTGATGACTTTTTAAACCCCATTTCCTTACTCCTTCATAGCAGAATATGTCTTGAGTATAGAAAGTAGACCTGTCTTTAACATGACGTGAACATTACAAGGTTGTAATGTTCACGTCATGTTGCTGTAGTCACATATAATGCATACTATTTGCAGAGGTAATTGTTAGGACTTTAATGAAGGAATTATATGCGCTTATTAGTTGTTGAAGATGAAGAAAAAACGGGCGATTATTTAAAACAGGGACTAAGTGAAGCTGGTTTTCAGGTTTCTTTGGCACGTAATGGCCTTGACGGTCATCACCTAGCAATGACCGAATTATTTGATGTAATAATACTTGATGTCATGTTGCCTGACGTATCAGGTTGGAAAATTTTACAGTCGCTGCGTGAAGCAGATAACAAAACCCCAGTACTTTTTTTATCTGCTCGCGATAGCATAGACGATAGAGTTAAGGGCCTCGAGCTTGGTGCTGATGACTACTTAATAAAGCCTTTTGCTTTTGCTGAAGTTTTAGCTAGGGTACGCACTCTTATTCGCCGTGGTGCAGCGCAAACAGTTGACGATATAATGACCGTTGCTGACTTAGAAATGGATATTCCAAAGCGAAAAATACAACGTGCAGGCAAGCGTATTTTATTGAGTAATAAAGAATTTAGCTTACTTGAGCTATTGTTACGGCGCGAAGGTGAAGTACTGCCACGTTCGTTAATTGCTTCTCAAGTATGGGATATGAATTTTGATAGCGACACCAATGTGATTGATGTTGCCATTCGTAGGCTAAGAGCAAAAGTTGATGATGACTTTACTGTTAAATTAATTCATACAGTTCGTGGTATGGGCTATAAATTAGAGGTTGAAACTGATGGCTATTAAGTCACGGCCTTTATCACTTACGATGCGTGTAGTGTTGTTTGTAGCTGTTACCGTTATTGCGTGCTTAACTTTAGTTGCTTCTTTAATAAATAGTTCGATAAAACATCATTTTTTCCAGCAAGATAGTAGTGAGCTACATGTTATTAATCAATCTATTGAATTAGTTTTAACACAACAATATCAATCAAACCTAAAGCTTAAAAATGAATTATCTAACGCTGTTGCGGGTCATCATGGTGTTTACTATCAGGTAAATACCGCAAAAGGAGAACTCATTTTTCAAAGCTCTGAACGAGATTTCAGTGATTTCGTAATGAGTGCTAAGGCTTCAACTGGCTTTAACCGTAACAATATTGTCTCATGGCAAAATGATACTCATACCTACCGAGCTCTGGTGAGTAATTTAAGTACTGAGCAACAGCAATATAAAATTACTACAGCGATAGACATGAGCTTTCATTTACACTTTCTCAATCAATTTCAGCAAAGCCTTTGGGCTATTATGTTTGGTTCAGCGGTACTCATTTTATTGGTGGTTTGGTTTGCTATACATCAAGGATTAAACCCTTTACGAGGTTTAAGCCAGAAAATGCATGATATCCAAACTAATAAAATGGATGTAAGGCTTGATGAAAATAAAGTGCCTATTGAGCTTGTTAATATGGTGCAGTCGTTTAACTCAATGCTCGACAGGCTCCAAGGTGAATTTATTCGCTTATCAAATTTTTCTAGTGATATTGCTCATGAACTACGTACCCCTCTAACAAATATAATTACTCAAACACAGGTTGGATTATCTAAAAAAAGGCAGTTGGAAGAGTATCAAGAGCTCTTATTTTCTAATTTAGAAGAGCTCGAACGATTAACTAAAATGGTTAGTGATATGCTTTGGCTCGCAAAAACTCAGAATGGGCTAATTAAACCGGTTCAGAACACTTTAAAAAGCCATGATGAAATTGAAGCGTTATTTGAATATTTTGATGCTTTGGCTGAAGACTCATTGATTGCATTTAATAAAAAAGGTCAAAACCTTTGCTTTTATTGTGACAAATTACACTTTCGACAATTACTATCAAACTTACTATCTAATGCAATTAGGTACGCACCAAAAGGTTCAACAATCACAGTAAATAGTGAAATGTTCAGCGATGAAAAAATATGCATTTCAGTAATTAATACAGGGGAGAGAATACCTTCTGAGCATTTACCTTATTTATTTGATCGCTTTTATCGACCTGATAAGTCGCGCCAACGGCATAGCGACGGAGCAGGTTTAGGGCTTGCAATAGTCAAAGCGCTAGCACAAGCAAACGATGGAGAGATAGAGGTCTGTTCAAATACTCAAACTACCAGTTTTAAAGTTTATTTAAATTTAGTTAAAAGCTAATTATTAAAATCGATAACTCAATGTTTGCTTGTAGCTCTTCGGTTAAGTATAGCGAAGTGCCATCCGGCACAGTAAAATATCTTACTTTATGATCAATATTTTTTGCAGTTGAGAGGCTCAGGGCGTGGAATTGCCTTTCAGGTTTAACTCGTTTCTGCCCCAAAATGAGTTGGCAGCCAATATATCAGCGATTAGAACAAATAATGGATTCTATATTACTTAGTGACGAATATTTTCAGTTCGATACTCTGAAGGCGTCATACCAACTTTATTTTTGAACAACCTAGAAAAGTATTGCGGGTATTCAAAACCAAGCGAGTAAGCAATGGTTGCCACCGAATCCTTGCTTGAAAGTAAGCGATCTTTTGATTTCTCAATCAGCGCATAATGAATCCAATCTTTGGTTGTTTTACCTGTTTCCGCCTTTAAGGCGTCACTTAGATAGCGACTGGTCATATTCATGCCTTGCGCTAACTCTTCCACCTCAGGGATTGACGCAGACTCTTGAATTACAGCGTCTAAGCGAGCATCTAAAAGCTTTGAAAACCGATCGTATATTGAGGTGTTGGCCTCTTTACGCATCATAAATTGGCGGTGATAGTAGCGGTTGACATACATTAGCAAGGTACTAATTTGCGATAGGATAAGGTCCTTACTGAATGCATCTAAACTGTTGTTGTTTTCAGCCTCAAGCGCATCAAACATCGCGACCATATGTTGCTCTTCTTTTGGTGAAAGGTGTAAAGCTTCGTTAACCGAATAATTGAAAAATTGATATTGCTTAAGTTCGTCTTGCAGCTTGTGACCACGGATATAATCGGGGTGAAAGCAGATGGTTCGAGCAACGGAGTCAATGATTATACCGCTGGCAGTAAGCTCTTGGCCGGGAGCAATAAACAGCATTGTTCCACTTGAACAGTCGTATTGGGTGCGACCGTACATGACCTCGCCTGATGTGATGTTTTTGAACGATATCGCGTAGAAACTAGTGGTGAGTGAGATGCTCTCACCGCTGAGTAATTGATTGTCATCACTGTTGGGATTTAGTTTCATAACATCAACTAAAGGGTGCTCGGGTGGGCGTATACCGAGAACAGCATTGAGTTGTTTAATGGTATCAAAATGGAAGTGTTTCATTGTTTAACCTTATCGTACAACCTTTAGCGATATTTACTTAGCTCATACCCATATTGTGGCCTAGTTGAATAGAAAATTCAGTGCACAAATTAACTTTAAGTGTATACAAAAATTCGAAGCGGTTCGATTTGTTATTATGTATACAACTCTTGCAGATTTGTGCACTGCTACTTTTGGTCATGTCTCTTAATATTACTCTATCGATTATGAAGCCCTTCGAATTTAACTGCATTTTGCTCAAGGCTTTGTTTCTAAGTAGCCCAACCATCTAAAAAATGAGGAATAAAATTCATGGCAAATAAACCTTGGAGTGCTGACGATATACCTACTCAACAAGGCAGGATTTCAGTTGTGACAGGATCAACCAGCGGGGTAGGAAAGGAAACTGCTAGGGTGCTAGCAAAAAAACAATCGACGGTAGTACTTGCGGTTAGAAATGTATCAAAAGGTGAGAAGGTAGCTGCGGAAATTCGAGCAGACTACCCAGACACCGACATTTCGGTTATGCAGCTGGACCTTTCCAGTCTTCGCTCAATTCAAGCGTTTAGTTCACAGTTTTTAGCAACTTTCGACAGCCTTGATTTACTGATCAACAACGCAGGAGTAGCGTGCCCGTATGCCAAGACTGATGACGGATTTGAAATTTTGATGGGGACGAATCACCTAGGTCACTTTGCATTGGTCGGCCATTTACTTGAGACTCTCAAGAAGACACTGAACTCCCGTGTGGTGGTAGTTTCTGCTGGCGCACATAAGGCCTCGAAGATCGATTTGGATGATTTGAACTGGGAAAAGCGAAAATACAGTAATTTTATGGCGTACGCAGATAGCAAACTGGCGAATCTCTACTTTGCCTATGAGCTGAAAAGACGGCTCGAACCAGAAGGTGACAACCCTATAGTTACAGCAGCTCATCCAGGATGGACGACGTCGGAACTTCAGCGTGGCGTGGTGAAATTTTTAAATATCTTTTTCGGCCAGAGTAAAGAAATGGGAGCACTACCAACACTACGAGCTGCAACAGACGAAAGTGCATCTTCGGGTGATTTCTTCGGCCCACAGGATTTCTTTGAACTACATGGCGCACCCATCAAGGTAGAATCAAGCAAGCAGTCACATGATATCGTAGCTGCGCGAAAGCTTTGGACGCTATCTGAAGAATTAACAGGAATAAACTATTAACCCATGATACAGGAACATTGCGCTAAGTATGTTTAAGGATTTTTATGGATAGTAAAATAGTTTTACAGGTGGTGGGTTTTATCATTGTATTACTAGGGGGGATTCTCAGCTATAACCCTGAGCTAGTTAGTAATAAATCCATCCCTGAGGATGCCTTCCAAGCTGTTGAAAGAAGAGTCCGATGGGGCTTTCTAATGGGGGCGGGGATGCTGCTCATCTTTCATCATCAAATCACCCCATATTTTTTTACTGTTGCAGCACTAGGCATGACATTAACATTAGGGGCGCTAATTTCGCGCGTAATGGGAATTTTCCTTGATGGTTCCGTACCAAGGCATTGGATGTGGGTTGCTGTTGAGCTAGTAATGGTCATTGGTTTCGGAATTTGGTATGTAAAGCAACGCATATAATCAGTTGATTGTCCATAACTAAGCTAATTGATTTCTACGCAGTCAAACATTGTGATACTTAAAGTAATGCGTTCAACCCTCATGCAAAAGATTTGAAACGCATTACCTGTATTTGCAAATTTATTTGCGTTTGACTAAGCAAAAATGCTTCTTACCGCGCTGAATTAACCAGTATTCATCAAATAGTGGAAATCCAAGTTGGGAGTTGTCAGATGTTATTTTTTCACCGTTTACACTAATAGCATTATTTTCGACTAGATCTCTGGCGGTGCGCTTTGATTTAGCTAACCCTGATTCGACCAACAGTTCTTGAATGCCTTGCTGGGAGCTTTCGATGCTTGGAATACCACCTAACTCAAGCTGTTTGAGTTCATTATAACTCAGCTTCACGACACTACCTGTGAACAATGCTTGCGTAATACGCTCTGCGCTGAGTAGCCCTGATTCACCATGAACAAAACGCGTCATATTCTGCGCTAAAATCTTTTGAGCTTCGGGTTTGCCGTTTCGGGTTTTATCCTGCAATTCTATCTTCTCGATCTCATCACAAGACAAGAATGTGTAGTATCGCAGAAGGTTATAAACATCGGTGTCCTCAGTGGATAACCAGAACTGGTAAAACATATATGGTGATGTTTTTTCTGGTGCAAGCCAAACGGCTCCACCTTCTGTTTTACCAAATTTAGTACCGTCAGATTTAGTTATTAAAGGTAAGGTTAAACCAAATACTTGCTTTCCATTTTGACGACGAGTTAGATCAATACCACTGACAATATTTCCCCATTGGTCATTACCACCAATTTGTAAACTACAACCATAGTTTCGATTAAGCACAGCAAAATCATAGGACTGGAGTAAACTGTAACTAAATTCTGTAAATGAAATGCCTTGATCAGGCCTTTGCAACCGTTGCTTTACAGACTCTCGGCTGATCATATTGTTGACTGAAAAATGCTTACCAATATCACGAAAAAAATCGATGACATTAATATCTCTCATCCAGTCTGAGTTATTGACGATAGTCATGGGCTTGCTTAAATGAGGAGCTAACAACAGCTCAATTTGAGTAGTAAGATCTTTGACCCAACCAGATACAGTTTCTTCATTATTCAAACTGCGCTCTACGGCTTTGAAAGATGGGTCGCCAATCATTCCCGTCGCACCACCAATAAGCGCTAATGTTTGATGTCCAGCATCTTGAAAACGTTTGAGCATAATGAGCGGGACTAAATGTCCAATATGAAGGCTACCTGCGGTGGGATCGAAACCGCAGTAAACTGTTTGCGGCTGGCTAAGTTTTTGCTGTATCTGATCTAAATCACTGGCTTGAGCAATTAATCCGCGCGTCTGTAGTTCCTGAGTAAATGTCATCTATAGAGTCTTATCTTATCAAAAATGTGATGTACAGATTACGAATAGAAGCTAATGCGCGATATATCCCTAAAGGGATAATAGGTTAATTTAGTGGGTAATAATATGGTTGAGGAAAACTTGGAAAAGTTCACTGAGGGATGCCACTTGCAATTGAGCATAGATACGTTTTCGGTGATTTTTTACTGTACCCTCTGTAATGCCTAACTGTTTTGCTATCTCTTTAGTATCGAGCCCTTGTACTATTAAACAGGCGATTTGTTTCTCTCTGGTTGAAAGCAAATCATTGCCAAAAGTATACAGAGCATTCTCGATGAACTCACGCCTTTTTACTGAGTAAGACTCAGGAGAAAAAACTGGTTCTGCAAGAAGGAATTCAGTTTGTTGCCAGTGTTGTCGGCATAATGATTGAATGATTGCGAAATATGATTTTAATGCTTCAACATTTAATGACGAAAATGTATTTCCTGCCTGAGTACACCCTAAATAGATAACGACCCAGCGGGTTGCTTCAACTTTAATGAGAATACTTAACTCATCTTTCCAGCCTGTTTGTAGGTAAAATTGATTACAATATGTTTGATAATCCATACCGCATTGGACTACGTCTTTTAATGAAAAAACACCTTGCTGTTCATCAATGGTGAGCATTTTGTAGAATGGATCATCTTGAAATGCAGAAGTGAGGTAACGATCGAAGAGTAATTCTCGGTTATTTTCAATGGAATCGTAAAGATAAATAGGGTGCTTGCCTTTACGCATACCGAGGATCACAGCACAGTCATACGTCAGTATCGAATCGATTAGGGACATTAATTTAGATGTAAAACTCGTTGATTTTATAGAGGAAATAGCCTCAGCGAGTAGATTATTAAATTGTGATTCAGACATATCGTATTGGCCGAATTATAAAGACCGTTAGCATAACGTAATTACCTAACTTGCTCAAAGCTAAGCCATTTTAATTTTGCACGTCAACTATCGTGATAAAAGATGTGGCATCCGAAAAGTTGCTTCCCATAAAGCCAGTATCAATCTCCCGGTGAATTTATTAGTAAATACTTATGAAATTATGACTATGCTAATAAGCAGCAATCGAGGGTAGCATTTCACTTTAAACACGTCGTAAATATGATTTGCCTTACTAGATGTAATCCGTAACTAGCTAATTTAGAAAAGTGACTGACACGTCTTTGCCCACAAACGAGTTTACCGACCGTTTGCTCATCATTCTTACCTGCCTAGCCTAGCCGTCTGAACTCTAACTAAGTATCAGTTTTTACATATCAATTGTCAGCTTTGTTTTAATGTTCTCACTGTGTTTATGGCTTTAAATACACTTGTAGGATGGGTCTATTAGTGCATAAAACCATGCAGATTCACCCATAAAAAAGCCTAAAAGTGATTGCTCACCCTTAGGCTTAGTAATATTTTTAAAACACGTATAAATACTCTTTTAATACGTGTATTTCACGTGTGTAGCTATTTTAGCTATTAATCATAATACATTTGATATTAACAAATTCGCGCATACCAAAGCCGCCGTGCTCTCGGCCGTAACCACTTTCTTTAACACCACCAAACGGTAGGTTTGGTTGGGCAAGGCCGTATCCGTTAATGTTGATCATACCGGTATCAAAGTGCTTTTTAGCCAGTTCTATGGCTTTTTTCTCATCTTTGGAAAAAATACCACCGCCTAAACCATAGCGAGAGTCGTTGGCGATGCGCATGGCATCGTCGTTATCTTTTGCTTTAATTAGCGAGGCTACAGGGCCAAATAATTCGTCATCGTATGCTGGCATGCCCGGCGATAAATTATCAAGAATAGTCGGTGGGTAGTAGTAACCTGTTTGCGATGGGACTTCACCGCCTGTGACTACATTTGCACCGGCTTTAACAGATCGCATTACTTGGTCGTGAATTTTATCGCGTAAATCTTCACGCGCCATTGGGCCTAAGTCTGTATCTTCGGCCATTGGGTCGCCCATTTTTAATGCTTCAAATTGCGCTTTAATTTTTTCTTTAAAGTCATCATAGAGTGACTCTACAACCACAAAGCGTTTTGCCGATACACAGGTTTCGCCGTTGTTGATCATGCGCCCTGTAACACAGGTTTCAACGGCGAGGTCTAAATCGGCATCATCAAGTACTAAGTAGGCATCGTTACTACCAAGCTCAAGCACTGTTTTTTTAACGTATTTACCGGCTTCTTCAGCTACTTTTTTACCGGTAGCGTCACTGCCTGTAAAGGTTACGCCGCTGATTGCTTTATGTGAAATAAGCGCACTGGCAGTTTTGCCATCAATAAGTAAGTTGCTAAAGCAATATTCAGGGAAGCCCGCTTGTTTAAATAGGGTATCTATTTTCTCTGCCATGCCAAATACATTACCGGCATGTTTAAGTACGGTGGTGTTACCGGCCATAATATTAGCCGCACTGTAGCGAATTACTTGGTAAAGCGGGAAGTTCCAAGGTTGAATACCTAGTAAAACGCCCGTAGGTTGGTAGCTAACAATAGCGCGGCCGCCATCCATATCACGCTCTTCATCGCCAAGTACTTGTGGGCCGTTTTCGGCTGTGTAACGACAAATACCGGCACACAGTTCAATTTCTTGAAAGCCTTGCTCGTACACTTTACCCATTTCTTCGGTCATTAGTTTAGCAATGGCTTCTTTTTGATCTTCAAATAAAGAAGCTAGTTTATTTAAGTGCTTAGCGCGCTCGGTAAATGAAGTTTGGCGCCATTTTAAATATGTTTCGTGAGATTTTTCGACTACCTGTTCAGCTTCCTCTTGAGAAAGCAGCGTGTAGGTATCAATGGTTTGTTCAGTTGCGGGGTTGATTGTTTTAACTGTGTTACTCATTTTTATCTCCTTACAAATTAGTTATCAGTAAGGGTGCAAACACAAAGCCAGTTTGTTTTATAAAGTAAAATAGAGTTTAAGTTATTGAATATTAGTCGCTTTAAATTTAATTGTGGGGTGTAAATTAAAAGCGAGTGATGAGCAAGCAGTAAAAAATACTGCTTTATGCAAATTTTACAGCCTTAGTTAAATAGTTGTTGTGCTATTTGTTTTAGTAGGTAAGTTTCACGAATGATAGACAGCCCTTGTTTTTCGCTAAGGCTCATTGTGCGCTCGTTGTGTGCAATGGCCTCGTGAATATTAACCCATTTAGGCGTCATACCATTTTGTTGCTCGTAATGTTCAAGCTGTGCTTTGCCAAGCTCTTTGTCTGTATCGCATAAATAGCAATACGACTGAATATGTATAATATCAAAGTCGTCTTTGTACCAAGGGCGGTACTCTTCGTATAATCCAAAGGGTTTAATAACCTGTATATTTTGCGCGCCAGTTTCCTCGCTAAGCTCTCTTATTAACCCTTGCTCTAGGGTTTCATCTTCATCCACACCGCCGCCGGGTAAACTGTAGTCTTCGTAGCGATTGGTATACATTAATAAAATGTGTGCATCTTTAATCACAATGGCGCGGCCTGTGCGGCGGGTAAATTGAGTGCCTTGGTTTAAATTTATGCCAGGGTGGACCATTGTTTTTAATAACTGCATTTCATCTCCTTTTTTAAAAGAAAATTATATCAGCTGTTACAATATGACTAATAGTGAAAATAATTCTAAATATTTTCAAAAGCTATGATCGGTATGGCTTAAGCATACGTACATAGTTAGTTGTTAAAATTAAACGTTAAAAGACTCAATGGTTTAATCATTTTTAAGAGATTCTAGTCGGCCCTTTTAATTGCAAAATAGGGTGCGTAGAATAACAAGAAAAGCATAGGGATTTATCATGTTAAACATACTTTTAGTCGACGATGACGTTGAATTTAGTGACGTTGTTTGCCACATAGTCGAATTCCTCGGTCACAATATAAACACCGCAACTAGTTTAAAAGAAGCGCACCAATGGTTTGAAAATAATACCTTTGATCACGTGTTGCTCGATTTTATGCTGCCAGATGGCAGCGGCCTACATTTACTTGATCATTTAAAAATGATTGGACAGTCTCCAAAAGTAACGCTTATTTCTGGCCACCCTTCAGTAAAAGGGATTTTGGCAGACATGTGTGAGCAAGATGTTGGGCATTTACTAAAGCCACTGCAGCGCGAAGACCTTGAGCTGGTATTAAACGGCCCCCAAAAACCTGCTAAAAAAACTAAAAAACCTGCAATTACACGCCATTTTAATAGCTTAATTGGTGAATCAGAACCAATGCAAAAGCTTTATACCATGATAGAGCGCGTAGCTAAGACCAATGCTAACGTAATGCTAATGGGGGAAAGCGGTGCAGGTAAAGAAGTGGTCGCCCAAGCCATTCATAATGCAAGCCAATGCGAAGGGCCTTTGGTAGCGAGCAACTGTGGTGCGCTCTCTAAAGAGTTAATAGGTAGTGAGTTATTTGGCCATGAAAAAGGGGCTTTTACAGGTGCAATTGCCCGTAAAGAAGGTGTATTTGAGCAAGCAGATGGCGGCACATTATTTTTAGATGAAGTAACCGAAATGCCTATAGATATGCAGCCAAACTTACTGCGTGTGCTTGAAACAAAAAAAGTAACTCGTGTAGGTGGAAATCGTGAGCTGCCTATAAACTGCCGCGTTATTTCTGCTACTAACCGCTCACTGACCGATCTTGCGCAAAATAATGTTATTCGTGAAGATATTTACTTTAGGCTGGCGGTTTTCCCCATTGATATACCTGCGCTGCGAGAACGAAAAGAAGATATACCACTGCTTGCCAAAGCCTTTTTAGAGCAGCTTAACGACGAAAATGGTACGTCGTTTTATTGGCACAACGAGCAACTTAAAGAGTTACAGCAATACGAATGGCCAGGCAATGTACGTGAACTTCGCCACGCTATTCATCGCGCTTTTATTATGAGCGACCCACAAACAAGCGAAATTACATTACCAGATAACTTAGAGTCGCCATTTTCGCGTGTAAATACACAAGCGGCCGACAACCATGTTTCGGCAGGGCAAACTATTGAAGAAGTTGAAAAAGAATTAATTCACGCCACGTTAGATAAAGTACAGGGTAATAAAACGCTAGCTGCGCAAATGCTAGGGATCAGTACAAAAACTTTATACAACCGATTAAACGCATACGGCGGAATTGGAGAATATAAGTAGCTATAGGAAGTAATATGAGTGATGAAAAAGAGGTAAATACGCTAAATAAATTGGTACACGATGCGCGAGCGCCATTGAATAGAATTTCTATGAATGCAGAGCTAATCAAATTGGTGTTAGAAAACGACATGCCAAAAGACAAAGCGTTAGCAGCACTCGATAAAATAATTTCAAACTGTCAGCAATGTAGCGAAAGCTTGCAAAACATTACTGATTTTAATAACAGGTAGTCATTTAAAATTAGGTATTTACACATAATGAGTAAGCAAAAGCAGCAGGGTAAAGCGAATATAACGTGGGCCGCTTTTATCGCAATAGTACTGTGCATTATTGTTGGTAATGCATTTTTAGCATTAAGTACTATTCAGGGATTAACGCAAACGCAAAAAAGCTTGGATAACACCAGCTTATTAGCCGATGCTATTGAGCGTCTTCACTTATCTGTTGTGCAGGCAGAGTCTGGCCAGCGCGGCTACTTACTCACCGAAGAAGAAGATTATTTAATGCCCTATTACGATGCGATAGGGCAAATAGAATCACAAATAGAGAATGTAAAGTCTCTACACTCTGAAATTGATGGCCAAGCAGAGCGAATTGCAGAGCTGCTAGTATTAACAGAGGCAAAAATTAAAGAGCTTAAACAAACGGTTAAACTGGCCACTAATGATAAAGAACGCCGAGCTTTGTTTTTAGTCAATACTCATAGAGGACGCGAGCTTTATAAAGAAATTCGCACTAAAGTTAATGATATTCAAGACCGAGAATTACTGTTTAAGGTGAGTCATTTTTCGAAATTGGCACAAATCAAAAATGAGGCCAAAATAACCTTTGCTATTACCGCTGTTACCAGTGCGATTTTAATAATTGGTATGTTTTTACTAACACGGCTTAATTTAAGAAATGCAGCAAAATACCGTGAGGAGCTTGAAAAGCAAAACGAAACACTTGCAACTAAAGTGTCTGAGCGTACGCAAGAACTTACCTTATATTCAGATGAGCTGAGCCGTTCGAACCGTGAGCTTGAAGAATTTGCTTTTGTAGCCAGCCATGACTTACAAGAACCACTAAGAAAAATTCAAGCATTTAGTGACCGCTTAGAAACCATGTTTAAAGATGAACTAGGCGAGAAAGGTATAGATTACATAGGCCGTATGAAAAACGCCGCGCAACGTATGTCTAACCTTATTAACGATTTGCTAGAGTTTTCGCGGGTAACAACGCGAGGCAAAGACTTTGATGACACTGACTTAAAAGGCGTAGTTAACGATATTTTAAGTGATTTAGAAGTCGCCATTAAAGAAAGTAATGCGCAAGTAGAGGTGGGCGAACTACCGGTTATTCAAGCCGATAAAAGCCAAATGCAGCAGTTGTTTTTAAACTTACTGTCTAACGCGGTTAAGTTTAGAAAGCCTGGTGTAGAGCCGCATATAAGTATTACGTATGAGCACAAAATAGAGTTTAGTGCCGAGCACAATGACAATATTGACTGGCAGGTAGTGACGATAAAAGATAATGGCATTGGTTTCTCACAAGAGTATGCTGATAAAATATTTGTACCTTTTCAGCGCCTACATGGGCGTTCGGAATATAAAGGCACAGGGATTGGGCTTTCAGTTTGTAGGCGTATAGTTGAGCGGCATGGCGGGATAATTACCGCTCATAGTAAAGACGGTGAAGGGGCAACCTTCATAATAAAATTACCTGTGGAAACAACGCTTTTCACACTTCAAGGAGAGGCTTAGATGCCGTATTCAAAAGTGAAACCTATTACAATATTAATGGCTGATGATGACGAGGATGATCGCCTACTCACGCAAGATGCGCTAGCCGAAAGCCGTGTATTAAACGAGCTGCATTTTGTGGAAGATGGGGTTGAATTATTAGAGTACTTAGAGCGCAAAGGTAAGTTTGAAGATAAAAGCTCATCGCCACGACCAGGGTTGATTTTGCTTGATTTAAATATGCCACGTATGGATGGCCGTGAAGCACTTGAGGCCATAAAGGCAAACCCAAACCTAAAAGGCATACCGGTTGTTATTTTAACTACTTCTAAGCAAGAAGAAGACATGGTTAAAGGCTATAACCTAGGGGCTGCCTCTTATATTACTAAACCGGTAACATTTGATGGCTTGGTTGATTTAATGAAAACCCTAGGAAAATACTGGGTAGAATTTGTAGAGCTGCCGACAACCTTTAACGACTAAATAAGACCATTAATCCGCAATAATGCTTAATCATGCGAATTGGTATAAGTAGTAACAATAAGCCCCTAAATAGGGGCTTATTAAATGCAATTAAAAGGAGATAGTATGTTAGATAAAGTGACTCGCTTACTTTTAGTAGAAGACGATGAAGATGATTACATTCTTACTTGCGACTACTTAGAACAGCTAGATTCACATACGTTTGACATAGACTGGATAAGCTCTCCAGAGCAAGCAATAAGCATTTTAAGTAAAAACGACCACGATATTTGTTTGCTTGATTACCGATTAGGCGCCTCAAATGGCCTAAGTGTATTAAAAAAGGCCATTGCTAATGGGTTTAGCGGGCCAATTATTATGCTTACGGGTCAATCTAATGATGAATTAGACTCTGCAGCACTTGATGCCGGTGCAGTAGATTACCTTATAAAAACAGAAATGAGTTCGAGCCGCTTTGCCCGCGCTATACGCTATGCCTTAGCGCGTAAAGATGTTGAAGGCGAGCGCGTAGAGCGTTTAAAAGCCGAAGCAGAAAACCGCTCAAAAGACAGATTTTTAGCCCATTTAAGCCACGAATTACGTACCCCGCTTTCATCCATATTAGGTTACACAGAGTTACTGCTGCAAAGTGACTTTAGCAAACAGGCCGAAAACGAATTAGGGGTTATTTACCGAAACGGTAAGCACTTACTGAGCTTGTTAAACGACGTGCTCGATTTATCTAAAATTGCTGCCGATAAATTAGAGCTCACTTTAAGTGAAGTAAACTTAGATAGTATGCTGGCTGATGTTTACACCTTAATGCGTGTATCTGTGCTTGATAAAGGCTTAAACCTTCGCTTTGAGTCTCTACAGCCTTTACCTTTAATTGTTAGAGTAGATGCCACCCGCGTACGCCAAATACTCATTAACCTAATCAATAATGCGGTTAAATTTACCGAAAAGGGCGAAATAGTGGTTAGTGCCTGGACCGAGTGGGTTGATGGTAAAGAAATGCTATTTTTTAGTATTAAAGACTCAGGCATGGGTATTGCCCCCGAAAAACAAGCTCTCATTTTTAAACCGTTTGAGCAAATAGCCGATGTAGAGTCGCGCTCTGTTGGCGGAGCAGGTTTAGGCCTTGCTATTTGTGCTGAGCTATTAGCGCGTATGCACGGCAGTATTGATTTAACCTCTAGAATAGGGGAAGGTTCTACCTTTACTATTTCGGTGTACCCAGGCGATATTGGTGAAGTAGAACGCCAAGTATTAAACTTTAGCAGTGGTTCGCAATTACAGGCTAAGTCTGCGCCATGTAAAGTAACTGGGCGCGTATTAGTGGTTGATGATTTACGTGATTTACGCATGTTAGTTGGCCATATGATCAGCACCTGTGGTGCACGCGTAGACTACGCCGAGCATGGCCAGCAAGCGCTTGAAAAAGTAAGAATTGCAGAGGCGTATCGCTCGCCATACGATATTATTTTTATTGATATACATATGCCGGTGATGGGTGGTAAAGAAGCCACAATAGAGCTTAGAAAAATGGGCTATACAGGGCCAATTATTGCGCTTACTGCCGCGACTATGAAAGGTATACATGAAGAACTGGCCGCCCTTGGCTTTAACGATGTAATACCAAAACCGGTTGATAGCTCTTCTTTGTATCAATGCTTACAAGATTACTTAGTATCGCCAGAGCATGCACCTCAAGCTAAAAATATTCACAGCGATAAAGCTGTAATAGAGAAAAAGCAGCGCTTTTTATTGGTTGAAGACGACCAAGATGCAGCGCAAATTACCCAGTTACTGCTAGAAAGTTTAGGGGTAGAAACCGTTATTACCTCAACGTGTGCACAATGTTTACAAACCCTCAATCATGACCAACAATTTAATAAGGTATTGCTCGATATGCACTTACCTGACGGGCGTGGTGTAGATTTAGGTAAGCAAATTAACCAGCGTTACCCTGACTTAAGCTTAGTGATTGTTAGTGGTGCAGAGCCCGATCCTAAGCAGATCAAAGATTTAAATATTAACCATGTACTTTTGAAGCCGATTAATCTGAGCTTATTAGAAACCTTGATCAGCTCGTAATTTAGAAGTTATTTTATGCAGTCGATAAAACTAGACAGTGAGTTATTAACCCCCTCTAAAATAGTATGTGTTGGGCGTAATTACACCGCACATATTGCCGAGCTTAATAATGAGCTCCCCGATCAAATGGTATTGTTTAATAAACCTAACAGTGCGCTTTCTTCTACCTTATTTGCTACGCACAATAACGACACACTGCATTATGAAACCGAGCTGTGTTTTGTTATTAAAAATAATGAGTTGGCAGGCGTCGGTTTAGGGTTGGATTTAACTAAACGTACCGTGCAAAGTAAGCTTAAAAATAAAGGGTTACCGTGGGAGCGCGCCAAGGCATTTAACGGCTCGGTATTATTAACGCCCTTTGTAACTATAGCGGATGCTGAACAGGCGTTTACGTTTGAGCTTAAAATTAACGATAAAGTTATTCAACAAGGCGATACGCAGTTTATGATACATAAGCCTAAAAATATTTTAAGTGAAATTAATGAGTTTATGCACTTAGAAAATGGCGATGTAATCATGACTGGGACGCCTGCAGGCGTAGGAGAAGTACCTGCAAATAGTGTATTTACAGTAAGCTTGTATGCTAATTCGACGTGCTTGTTATCGCAAAGTTGGCAGGCACAATAGGGCTAAGTATTTGTTGTTGGTAATACTTAGTAAACTGCGGAAAACTTTGCTCTAACCAAAAACGCTGACTATTTATATAAGCAGGCGATTGTAATACCTGCTTATGTAGCGCTTTATTTATTTTATTAAGCGCTTTGCTAGCAAAATCATTCGGTGCTCTTACTGCACACCCTATAGCCCCTAAAACAAACTCTCTGGGGTCTTCTTTTATTGGCAAACTGACTATATTTTTAAACTTACTGTGATTGACAAAATAATCCCTCATAAACGGGTAGTCTATTGTGTAATCTAAAAAGCCGCGACTTAAGCGAGCAATAACAGCTTGGCTTTCATTTTCGCTGCTCCAGCTTAACGATGCTTTATGATACACCGTGGTGTTTTCGATTATTTTATTAATTTTTGAAGTAAACTTGCGCGCCGCGGCTTGACCATACACATATTGCTCGTCTGACAATAAATGAATTAATTTAATAGGGCTGCCATGCTTAGCTTGTATTTCTGGGGCAAGTTTTTGAGTGGTTAAAACCGAAAAAGGCGGGTAAACCGTGGTAGGGGTAGAAAACTGTAACACCCCATTGGCTGTTTTTTTATGAATAACACACGGAAAGCATACATTATCGCCTTCATTTAAGTGCTTATTAATTCGCTCTTGCGGCACGATTAGTCGTGTATGTTTTACATCATCAATGCTGTTAATTAGTTGCTCGGTGAGGTTGTCACAAATACCACCTTGCGGCGAATGCGAATCTTTATCCATATGAAACGGGGGCGTGTAACTTTGTAACCATACAATTTCATCAATTGGGTGAGTGTTGTCAGCGTACCCGTAACGCATTAAACCACCTAGTACACCAAAGAATAAAATTACATTTCTAAGCATAACTCACTAAAAATAATCCATTTAAGTTAACTTTAGTATAGTTTTACTTTGTATATGTTCAAATATAAGAGGGAAAAAGGCAGTAAAAAACTGCCTATTATTTTACTTTAATATGGCTGCGGGTAATCTTTAAAAATAGTACCAATTTCAGTTAGAGTGTCGTCGCTTAAAGTTATGCTAAAAGCGTCAATGTCTTCTTTTAATTGGGCCATGCTGGTCGCACCAATAATTGACGAGGTAACGCCATCGACCTGATTACACCAAGCAAGTGCCAATTGGGCTGGGGTTATGCCGCTTGCATGTGCAAGATCTACATAACGCTGCGTGGCTTTTTGCGCGTTAGGGGTGTCTCTAAAAATGCCATTGCGTTGCATAAATGTCCAACGCGATCCCGCTGGACGTGCGCCGTTTAGGTATTTACCTGTTAGCAAGCCTGCAGCAAGCGGCGACCAAGGTAAATAAGCAATGCCTTCATGAATACATTGCTCAATTAAGTAGGGCCAATCTTTGGCATGCGCTAAGCTAAACTCGTTCTGAATAGACACCATACGCGGTAAGTTATGCGCTTTTGCTAAATTTAAAAATTGGCTAATGCCCCAAGGGGTGTCATCTGAAAGGCCACAATATTTTATTTTTCCGGCTTTAACACACTCATTAAGGCCCTCTAAAATATCAAGCATACCAGCTTGTTGTTGCTCAGTATTAACGTCACTAAAAGTGAGTTTACCTGGCCACTGCCTGCCAAAATGTGGGGTAGAGCGATTAGGCCAATGTAATTGGTATAAATCTATATAATCGGTTTGTAAGCGTTTAAGCGAGTTATCTACAGCCTCAATAACCGCGCTGCGTGTTATATCGCCGCCATCACGTACCCACGACAAGCCGTTGCCCGCAATTTTAGTGGCCAATACAATATCACCGCGTTTTTGTTGGTTGCGTTTTAGCCAGTTACCTATAATTTGCTCTGTTTTACCGTAGGTTTCTGGTGAGGGAGGTACGGCATACATTTCGGCAGTATCAATAAAATTAACGCCTTGCTCGAGTGCGTAAGCTATTTGCTCATCGGCATCGCTTTGGGTATTTTGCTTACCCCATGTCATGCTGCCTAAGCATACTCTTGAAACATCAACACCGCTGCTGCCTAACGGACTGTATTGCATTTAAAATCCTTAAATTATGTAAGTTCTTGAGAGTGGATAATTAATTCGCAATAATTTTTAATTAAGCGAATTGATGTAATGCCGATAATAATGGCTCTGAAATCGCCGCTTTTTGTCCTGTTTTAAAGTCAAACATAACAACTTGAGAATAGCCTGTGGTAGTAATAGCTTGCTGAGCGTGACTAAACACAGAGTAATTCATCATAAAGCGGTCGCTTTTAATATCAGATATAGTTATACCTACGGTTAAGGTATCTGGGAAGGTCACCGGGCGTTTATAGCGAATATTGTTTTCACTAATGACCGGGCCTATTCCACCTGGTTTTATCGTATCAAACTGATTTATTTTATTTAAAAAATCGATACGCGCAATTTCAAAATAACGCAAGTACACCACGTTGTTAACATGTTGTAGGGCGTCCATATCGGCCCATGCTACGGTGATATCGGTATGAATAGGGTGCTGATCTTTGAACCTTTGCATGTATGTGTACTCTTAGTTTTAAATGAATGAGGTTATCAATATGGTGTTTGTAGCTCAAGACAATAAATGCCATGTTTTTTTATAAGATGATTGTACCTATTTATTTTTAGAGCTACAGTTAAATAACACAAACAACACACGAGAACACACATGCAAAATATAATTAATTGGGCCTTAGCCAGTTTAGTTTTTATAGCGTCTTTTGCTTGCTACGCAATGGGTAATGCCTCAGGCGGTATAATGCTTTTAGCTGCGGGGTTTTTATTGGAGTTTGTTTTTTGGCTACATTGCTTTAAAAAATCACAGCGCTTTAAGCAGCCGTTTTAAAAAAGCTGTTTAACGCTTGTGCGGCTTAAAGCGCTACACTTTTTAATAAGCTAAACAGGTTTTAATGTACTTGCTTATTGAAAGTGAATCCTTAATAATGACTGTATAAATAAACAGTTGTTATGTGGTAATGAAAAAGTTTATTCATATCGACATGGACTGCTTTTATGCAGCGGTTGAAATGCGCGATAATCCCAAACTCGCCAGCGTGCCTTTAGCGATTGGTGGCAATAGCCGCAGAGGCGTGCTCTCTACGGCAAATTATATAGCACGCGAATATGGTGTTCGCTCTGCTATGTCTAACTACCACGCTAAGCAACTATGCCCCGATTTAGTTATTGTGCCTGGGCGCATGGCCGTTTATAAAGAAATTTCTAACCAGATTCGCGCGGTATTTAAACGCTACACTGACCAAATAGAACCGCTGTCGCTTGATGAAGCCTACCTAGATGTAACCAACAGCAACGCATGCAAAGGCAGTGCAACGCTTATTGCTCAGCAAATTAGAGCCGATATTTATAACGATACCGGCCTTACTGCCTCTGCCGGAGTTGCCCCCATTAAATTTATTGCCAAAATAGCCAGTGACGAAAATAAACCCAATGGCCAATTTGTGGTTTTACCGGATGAAGTTGATGCGTTTTTAAATAATTTACCGCTGGGTAAAATACCAGGAGTAGGTAAAGTAACCCTTGAAAAGCTTAATTTAAAGGGGTTATACACAGGTAAAGATGTACGCGACAAAGGCGTTAATTGGATGCAACAGCACGTAGGTAATTTTGGTGTATCGCTTTATCAAAAATGTGCTGGCGAATATATTGGTACAGTCACCACTGAGCGAGTGCGTAAATCGCTGAGCGTTGAGCACACCTATGAATACAACAAAAATAGCTTACAAGAGTGCTTAGAACAGTTACCTAGGTTACTTGAAGAGCTCACCACGCGCCTAAATAAACAGCAATTACAAAACCGTATTAATAAGTTAAGTGTAAAAGTAAAGTTTGCAAATTTTGTTGTTACCTCAGCGGATCAAGCTCATCATCAATTAAATACCGCTATTTTTACTGAATTACTCTCTAAGGCGTATCAACGCGGGATGCAGCAACCGGTGCGCTTATTAGGCATTGGCGTAGGTGTTAAAAATGAACCTAATTTAAATCTGCAATTGAGCATTCTAGATTAGAGTTTACTTTTACTGTAACACCAAGTTGCCAGATTCAAATGAGCCCATCGCAGCTGGCTGGTTTTGTGTTTTTATATCAACGATAATAGCCCCTTATGTTTTCTAACAGGAGCTTTACTTATGGCATATCCTCAAGCGATAGCTGCACAATCACTTAGTGCAAGCTTTGACTCATTTTCTCACGATGCACTTATTATAATTAGTGATGGCTTTTCTCAATTAGCCAATAACTCATTAAGTGATGCCATCGAATCACACGCTAAAGTAGATTCTCGTATTGGTAAACAAGTTACGTTTTTAGTGGTTGATAATGTACGTGTTGTTTTAGCGCCTACGGGGCCGCTTAACCGCGATTACGATGATGTAAGACGATACTTTGATGCCGCTAAACTAGCGATTAACGAAGCAAAAGCCGCGGGCAGTGTAAACCCTGCTATTTACTTACCTAAATTACATACAGATGCGCGTTACCAGCATGCTTTAGAGGTGGCGTATTTAGGCGCATGCCAAGCATTATGGCAGCCTTTAGAGGCACGCGAATACCACGGCGAAAGCATTGAACCTATTACGAAAATAGGTTTAATAGATGCAAATGAGCAAACAGTTAAAGCTGTAAATGCAATTGCAGCAGGGCAATATGCAGCACGTGACTTATGCGGTACTGAGCCTGAACGTATGGCGCCACCACGCTTTGCCGATTACTGTGTTGAGCTTTTTAAAGGCTCTAAAGTAGCGGTTGATGTGATTGACGATATTAACACGATAGATAAAAACTACCCTATGCTTAGCACTGTTGCTCGCGCATCTTATGCGGTTGAGCGCCACCACCCACGTGTTGTTAAGCTAGAATACGTGCCAGAAGGTGAAGTAACGCGTACGCTAATGTTTGTTGGTAAAGGCTTAGTTTACGATACCGGCGGCGCCGATTTAAAAGTAGGCGGTTACATGGCGGGTATGAGCCGCGATAAAGGTGGGGCTGCATCCGTTGCGGGCTTTATGAAAGCCGTGGCAGACTACCAACCTAAAGGCGTTAAAGTTATTTCTTACTTAGCTGTGGTTCGTAATTCAATTGGCTCAGATTGTTTTGTACCAGATGAAATTATCACTAGCCGTGAAGGCGTACGTGTACGCATTGGTAACACCGATGCAGAAGGGCGTTTAGCTATGGGTGACCTACTTAGCGAAATCAAAGATCTAGCCAAAGGCGAAGTTAACCCAACACTGTTCACCGTGGCAACCCTTACAGGCCATGCGGCACGTGCTATGGGCCCTTACGGAGCGTATGTTGAAAACGGACCTGCACGTAGCGCTAATACCTCTCGTCAAATAGCGGATTGTGGTGATTTATGGGCAGATGCAGCTGAGGTTTCTCGCTCTCGCCGTGAAGATTACGACTTTATCAAACCGCGTACCCTCGCTGATGATGTTTTATCAAGCAATAATGCGGCCTCTGCTGTTACAGCCCGTGGGCATCAATTCCCTATGGCGTTTTTAGCCGTTGTTGGTGGGCTTGATAAACACGGTAACGACTCTGAGCAGCCGCTTCCTTATGTACATATGGACATTGCTGGTAGTGGTGTTGAAGGCGGTGATTGGCAGCACGGCAAGCCAACCGCAGCATCAGTAACCAGCTTATTTGCACGCTACTGTATGTAATACCAACTTGCAATAATACCTAATCATTTTTGGGGCTAAACGTGTCGCTATCTGTGGTAAAAATTTTCATTTACAACTAAATAGAAAATTTTTTGCCTAGGTATCAACACGCCCTAAGCGAATTGGTATAAGCTAAAAACGTAGTAAAAAGCCCTGTTAATTCAGGGCTTTTGTTTTTAAATTATTTTAATTTAAAGCGATTAACCACGCTCGAAAGCCCTTGGCTACTTTGTTTAAGATTATTGCTGGCATCAGTAAGTTGCTGGGTATTACTTAGCGACTGTTCGGTTGATTGAGATAACTCGTTGATACGTAAATTAACCTCGTCAGCGGCTTGCGTTTGCTGTTCGGTTGCACGGGCTATTTGGCTGTTCATGTCGGTAATTATGGATACCAGCCTTTCTATTTCATTGAGCGATGTATCGGCAGATGAAACTTGCTCTACAGTCGTCACCGACAGTGCTTGGCTTGATTTTACCGCCTCTACTGCTGCTTTAGCGCCTTCTTGCAATTTGGTGATCATGGTTTGAATTTCATCTGTGCTTTGCCCGGTTCTGCTTGCGAGTGTACGTACTTCATCGGCAACAACTGCAAAGCCTCTGCCGTGCTCTCCTGCACGAGCCGCTTCTATAGCAGCGTTGAGTGCGAGTAAGTTTGTTTGCTCCGATATACTTCTGATCACATCAAGCACAGAGCCTATGTTATTACTTTCGTTTGCTAAATCTTCAGTTACTTGGCTCACCGTTTCTATATTACTGGAGAGTGTTTCTATGGCGGTAATGGTATTCGCTACCACATTTTTACCGGTTGAAGCATTGTGCGCTGCATCGTTGGCGGCTTGTTCAGCGGCTTCGGCATTGCGACTCACATCATGAATTTGGTGCGTCATTTGTTCCATGGCTGCAGCTACTTGTGTAGAGCTGTCGTTTTGTAGTTCAATGAAGGAGTGGCTTGTTCTACTTGATTCATCCACCGTGTGAGCGTGTCGGCTTACATCATCTGCACTGTACGATACATGTACTAACGACTCGCGCATTTTTAAAACAAATAAATTAAAAGAGCGTGACAGCTCTGATATTTCATCATTGCCCGACTCGTTTAGCGTACGGGTTAAGTCACCTTCACCTTGCGATATGTTTTTCATCATTTCTGCGGCAAGGCGAGTCGGCGTGAGTATACTTTTACCAATAAAGTAACTTAATACAATGACAGCAATAATCATCACTAAGGCGCTAATTATGATTAGATTACGCTGCTCGCTAAACGCTTCATCTATTGAATCTAGGTATACGCCTGAGCCAATAATCCATTGCCACGGGTTAAAGCCTTTTACAAATGCGACTTTACCTACTGGCTGTTCTTTTCCTGGTTTTGGCCATTTATAAGGAATAAACCCTTCTTTTTGTTGTTTTACAATGTTCACCATTTCTACAAAAAGTGCTTTGCCATCGGGGTCTTTATTATTAGTTAAGTCTTTACCGTTAAGCGCAGGCTTTATTGGGTGCATTACCATTTTGGGTTGGTAGTTGTTTACCCAAAAATAATTTGTTTTGTCATAGCGCAGCGCTTTTATGGCCTCAAGTGCTTGCGTTTGAGCTTGTGCTTGTGTGAGTGTATTATTTTGTTCAAGCTGGTGGAAATGCTCAATAACACTGTATGCAGTTTCTACTACATTTTGGGTTTTTAGATATTGCTCGTTTTTTAGTGAGCTATATTGATGAGTTAAGCTAGAGATACTTAATACAATTAAGCCAAAAATAACTATGCCAACAAGTAATGACAGCCGCTGAAAAATACTAAAACGCCTTAAATTTAGCATAAATTGATCCTTATGTGTGTACACTCAATGTGCTTGTTTTAATGGTAGTAAAAAAGCGAGTTTAAGCTAGGTGTAAGCACCATTAAGACAAAAAAAAGGCTGATTTTTCAATCAGCCTTTAGTCTATTTAGTCGTCATATGATTATTTAACATCAAAATGTCGATTAAAGAAGTTTGTGATGGTTTGGTGTAAATGTGTTTGCACCTGTTTACCGCGTAAGCTGTGTTTTGAGCCTGGGTAGGTCATCATTTCAAACTGTTTTTCGTTATCTTGTAGTTGTTTAAATAATTTAGTGGCGTGGGTAAACAACACGTTGTCATCGGCCATGCCATGGTAAATCATTAATGGGCCTTTTAAGCCGTTAGCGTATGGAAATACGGCGCTGTCTTCGTAGCCTTTGGCATTAGTTTTTGGGTGCCCAAGGTAGCGCTCAGTGTAATGGGTGTCGTAAAGCGCCCAGTCGGTCACTGGTGCACCCGATACACCGGCTTGAAAGTAATCGCCCGCTTTAAACATGGTCATTAGGGCCATGTACCCGCCGTAGCTGTGGCCATAAATACCAATGCGTTGTGGGTCTACGTAATCAAGCGTGCGTAAAAACTCAACGCCTTTAATTTGATCTGCTACTTCTACAACACCTAAGTTTTTGTAAATAGCGTCTTCAAACTTTTTACCACGGTTGTAAGAGCCTCGGTTATCGAGCTGAAAAATAACATAACCTTGTTGCGCCATGTATTGAAAGTATAAGTTTTTGCTGCGCCAGCTATTTGTTACGCGCTGTGCATGTGGGCCGCCGTATACATTAACAATGACTGGGTGCTTTTTACCGTCTGCAATATTACTTGGTTTAAACAAGCGGTAATGCATTACTTGGCCATCTTCTGCTTTAATTGTGCCGTACTCTGGAGTTGCTAAATCACTTAAATAAGGTGTTAGTGGGTGGCTATCATCAAGCTTATTTTGTTCAAGCCATGTGATAAATTCGCCATTTACTTTACGTAGCGCCGCCGAGTTAGGTTTGTTTACCGATGAGCTATTATCAATAAATGTTTTGCTGTCTTTTGCCATTACCACTTTGTGGTATTGGCCTTGTTCAGTGATACGCTTAATATTGCCTTTTTTAAACAGTGGTACGCTGTATAAATGGCTTTCAAGCGGGGTGTCTTTGCGTCCTGCAAAGTACACTATGCCTTTTTTCTCATCCACGCCTTTTAAGCTATCAACAACCCAGTCTCCTGAGGTGATTTGTCGAATTAGCTGGCCATTAGTGCGGTACAAATAAAGGTGTTTAAAACCATCGCGCTCAGAAGCCCAAACAAAATGCTTTTTGTCTTTTAAGAAATGCAGATCAAAGTTTAAATTGATCCACGTATCGCTGTTTTCAGTTAATGCGACTTTTTGCGTTTTAGTATCGCTATTGTAAAAGCGTAGTTCTAACTTATGCTGTGAGCGATTTTGCCATTGATACGAAAGAGTTGTGCTGTCTTTTAGCCATTTAGCACGGGCAATGTAAATGTCTTTATCGTCGCCTAAATCAATCCAGTCAACGTTTTGATTATTTAAAGATACAACGCCAAGTTGAATTTCAACGTTGTCGGTACCTGTAAATGGGTAACGTTGATTAAATAGCTTTACTTCGTCTGCGTATATTTCGTTACGGATAGCTTCTTTTACTGGGGTTTCATCTACGCGGGTAAATGCAATTTTAGATTCATCGCCAGCCCACCAGTAGCCGGTCATACGGCTCATTTCTTCTTGCGCTACAAATTCGGCCATGCCGTTTTTAATAACGCCGCCGCCATCTTTGCTTAGTTGTATTTCTTTGCCAGTATCAAGTGCTAATGCGTAAAGGTTTTGCTCGCGAATAAACGATACATAGTTACCTTTAGGAGAAAAGCGCGCATCGGTTTCAAACGCTTCTGTATTGGTAAGTTTTTTACTTTTACCAGACGCTAGCTCGTAATAATACAGATCGCCATTAAGTGGAAATAATAGGGCTTTGCCGTCTTTAGACCATTTGTACTCTAAAATACCTTTACCAAAAATACGTTGGCGTTCGCGGCGTGCTTTTTCCTCATCAGAGAGGTTTTCAGGGCCTGAAAACAGCTTTGCAGAATCTACCAGTATTCTGTTGGTATTATCTTTTAAGTTGTATTCCCATAAATCATAACGGTTGTAGTCATCGGTTTTACCTTGCAGGTAAGTTACGCGGCTACCGTCTGGCGAAAACTTAAGTTGTACGGGAGCTTTACCCGATAAGCTCGGATCATCAAAAATACGCTCTAGCGATAATGGTTTTGCTTGTACGCTCAGTGCGCCAACAGCTAGCGGGAGTGCGAGGGTTAAGTGTTTTATTTTTTTTAGCACAAGGTTGCCTTAGCTTATTATAAATATTGTATTAAATGGTAAAGCTAAGCGTGTGCAACTGCAAATAAATGCTATAAAGTGGCCATTATTAAAGACTAACTAGGATGTGACGATGACTAACCATACTTTTGAACTCGCCCCAGAGCTTAAGCGCGATTGTATAGAACTGGCAGACTGGCCTTTATGTAAAGTGCTATTACTTAACGATAGCCAATACCCTTGGTTTGTATTAGTACCCAGAAAACCTAATTTAAAAGAAATTATAGATTTGTCTGAAGACGACCAAGTTGTATATTTAAAAGAGTCGGCCAAACTCAGCAAGCTTATTATGCAAGTGTTTAGCCCTGATAAATTAAACGTGGCCGCTTTGGGTAATATGGTGCCGCAATTACATATTCATCACATTGCACGTTTTACGACTGATGCAGCATGGCCTGCTCCGGTGTGGGGTAAATTGCCTGCAAAACCATACACAGATGAGCAAATAATAGCGCTAAAAAAAGCGCTGCAGTTATAATCTACAGCGCTTTATTAAAGTATTACGTGTTGGGTTAGTTAAGGCCTAGCACGTCTTTACCTTGTTTAAAGGTTACATCTACAGGGATATTAGCTTGGCTTAGTTTTTCTAGGTCTTTAGCAAGCTCTTCTTTAATATCGCCATGAGTGGCAATCAGTTGATCTACTTTTTCGTAATCGCCGTCACCTTGTAATGTTAAAATTAAGCGCGACAGCTTAGCCATAGCCACACCCATTTTTTCCATATTGACACGGTATAAGCCTTCTTCATTTTTAGAAAAAGCGCCTTCTTGTGCAAAAAAGTTAAAGCGGATCATGTTGGCTTTACCATGTGCGCTTGATGCACCAAAACGCACTGAGCGGAAAATACCCGCCATAAAGGTGGTGTAGTAATCTTCTAATGTGCCTTCTGTAATTTCGCCTTTTTTAAGTAACTGTTCAACCATGTATAAACCTAAAATATCGGCTTTACCTTCTTCAAGTGCGCTTGCGTGCTCTTGTAATGATTGGCGCACAGTGCCTTTATTTGTAATGGTGTTTTTAATACCTAGGCCATGAGCCACTTCGTGAAACATGGTATTGGCAAAAAAGGCGTTAAAAGTAATATGCTTACGTTGCTCAGGTACAATTAACTGCTCAGCAATCGGCACTAAAATTTTATCAAATTTTGCACGCATTGCATTTTTAAGCTGCAGGCGACGAGTGCCTTTTTCAAGCTGTACTTGCTCATCGTTTGGCAAGTTAATGGCAATGGTTTTACTGCCCGCATTTGAGTGACCTGCATAGTAAACCACATCGTAAGCATTCAAGTCGGCATCTGAGCCCGGCACTTCTTGCTTATATTTAGCATCTACCGGTAAACCTTTTTGCAGCTCGGGTAAAAAGGCCGCAAATTTAGCTAGGCGCTCGCTCCATTTTAAATCTTTAATTAGTACATACGACTCATAGGCAGAGCGGTAGCCAAAGAGTTGATCTTCGTAAGTTTCAATTGGGCCAATAACCACATCAACTGGGTTATTTTTCATATCCATCCAGGCAAAGTCAGAACCCTGAAAATCATCTTTTTGCAGTGCATCAGCACGTAAGTTTAAGTAATTGGCAAATTCTTTATCATCGGCAAGCTTACTGGCTTCACGCAATAAATCTGCTGCTTTAGCTAACTCTTGCGCGTATTCTTTTGAATAAGGCACACTGTAAAGATTACCTTGCTCATCACGTTTGATTAATGAGTAAAGGCCTTTTTTATCATTTACGTCGGCGTTATTTAGCTCTTCTTTTGTTATGTCGGCAGGGTAGAATTGTGCGCCAAGGGCTTTTTCTTTGTAGCCTGATAAAAACGGTTCGTCACCATTTAAACGATCCCATGGGCCGTAGTTAATATCAGCAAATTTACGTACCTTTTCATCACTTAGCTTCGCTAAAAAAGCGTCTTTATTATCGCCAAAAGCCTGCTTCCAAAAAAGATCGTCCATAATTTTAGAAGCGTCGATAAGCTTAGCTACCATGGCTTTTTGATTCTCACTTAAATGAGATAGGTCGGCTTCGAGGCTAAAGTCGGTGTAAATATCTAAACGTTGTTTATCAATGTTAATTAAATCTGGGCCAGCTTGTGCGGCACTTTTTTGAGCAAGCTCTACACTTGTGGCTTCGGTCGAAGAGGGGGCTTGCTCTGAACATGCACTAAGAAAAACGACGCCTGAGAGTAAAATTGCTTGGCTAATTTTGTTTAAGATCATTTGATTGCCTGTTAAAAAAGTAAGTTTAATTATTTGTACGCTTAAACTTAATTGCTAGCGCGTACAAACGTTTCCTTATAGTGACTGCATTAAAGCAAAACTAAATAGTAAATAGCAAGTGTTTGGCGGTGTACCGCGGCTACAGGCGATAATAACAATTAATTTATATAATTTTCTTAACTTTATCGGTAAGTTAGATAATACTGGTTATATTACTCATTTTATCCGAGGTTAGCAGTTGCATTGCGGCCCAGAAACAAAAGGATGACAGTTCTATGTCTACAGAAAATGCACTATTAACGATTTTGGTTGATAGAATCAATAACGACACTTTAGTTTTACCTACGTTACCTGAAGTTGCAATTAAAGTACGCCAAGCGGCCGACAACCCTGATGTAAACCTAATGCAAATGTCAGACGTGATTGGCCAAGACCCCGCTCTTTCAGCGCGCATGATTAAAGTGGCTAACAGTGCAATTATGGGTCGAGCGGTTAAAGTATCTAACTTACAGCAAGCGGTGACTCGTATTGGTTTGCGTCAAATTAAAAATATAGCCACAGCAATGGCAATGGAGCAGCTGTTTGTTTCTAAAAATGAGCTAATAAAAGGCTACATGAGTAAAGCGTGGCAAAAAACGCTAAATGTGGCAGGGCATTCAATTACGCTTATGGCGTTTTATTTACAAAATAACAAACGTACATCATTAAATAGTGACTCCATTACACTTGCATCGTTGGTATATAACATTGGTGTATTGCCTATTTTAACCGAGGCTGAGCGCCATCCAGAGGTATTTGCTAACCCAAGCTTTTTAGCACATGCAATTCAAAAGCTCAGTGGTAAAATTGGTGGCTCAATTATGGGCGCGTGGGAGTTTCCACCCGAATTTGTAAATGTAGCTAAGCATTGGGCTGACCCTACGTATCGCCCTGAGGAGATTAGTTATGTTGACTTTATTCGCATTGGCGCCATTTTAGAGGGCACTTTACAAGTTTCTGATAAATCAGCGGCTTTACAAACTTACATAGATAAAGGTGTTATTCCTTCTATGCAGTTATTTTCAAGTGATGAATACAACGACATGCTTGAAAATGTTAAAGACACATTTAGCTAATTAGCCGTTATCAGGTAAAAGCAAAAAGCACGACTGGGTCGTGCTTTTTATGTTTTTTACAGCGCTAAGCAATCTGTACTAATTGAGCGTTTTATAAATCTTCTGCATCACCTAAACCGGCAGTCAGTTCTTCAAGCAGTAGCTTGATTTCTTCTGAGGCTAAAATAAAGTCTGCGTCTAATTTAACCGCCATATCTTCTTTAGGAATATCGGCATTTTCTTCTTTTAAGGTTTCTGAGTAGCTTAAACGCTTGATCGAGCCATCGTTTTGCAGCATAAACTTCAGGCGCTCCTGCCAATCAAGTGCAAGCTTAGTCACGCGTTTACCATTTTCTAGGTGCGATTTAACTTCATCACACGATAAATCATGGCCTTTTAATTTAACTTGTGCGCCACTGTCGTCGGCTTCTTCAAGTTCTGCGTCAAACCCTATAGCAAAGTTTTCTGGTGTACTGAAGTTAGTTAACCAATCAGTTAAAAATACATCTAGGTCGTAATTTGCAAAAGCAGGAACTACAGGTAATGTGCCCAAAGATTTTCGTAGCAGTGCAAGTAGCTCTTCTGCTTTATTAAAACTGCCACTGTTTACAACAACCCAACCGTTTTCTTGGTCAATAAAGGCAAACTGCAGGCTCGATTTTTTAAACGCTTGAGGCAATAAGGTCGTTAGAATGTTTTCTTTTAACTCGTCTTTTTCTTTCTTTTTAACCGGGCGGTTTTCTTCTGCTTCTATCTGATCTACTTTTTCGGCAACCATTTCATTAACAACAGATGCAGGTAGCACTTTCTCTTCACGCTTAGCACACACTAAAATACTTTTTTGTGAAAAATGCGCTAGCGAGTCACCATGCTTACCAAATGCTTTTGTCCAACCAAATGTAGACAGGTCTTGAGAGCCGCAAGGGCGAAATACATCTTGCTCTAACGCTTTTTCAAACTCTTCTTGAGTGTACGAAACATCTTGCTTGAAGCGATAACAAATCAGGTTACTAAACCACATAAGGTAACTTTTCCATCTTTTAAATTTGCTCAATCATAGCAATAAAATGGGGTTCTCGAAATGGCTGATTTTAAGCAAAGCCGTTATTGATTAAATAATGGCTTTGGCATGTTTTTAGGAAACTCAATATGATAATGAAGCCCTTTGCCAGGCTCACTGCTTGCCTCTATTGAGCCGCTAAGCGTTTGCTTAACTAAGTTAAAGGTGATGTGTGTGCCTAAACCACTGCCGCCTTGGTCGCGTTTTGTAGTAAAAAATGGGTCGAATAATTTGGCTAATTGCTCTTTTGTTACGCCATTACCGTTATCGGTGTAATCAACAATAAGTAACGTATCATTAGCACTAATATTTATATCAATATTGCCCTGCGCGATATTATCAAAACCATGAATAATCGAGTTCATAATTAAGTTGGTAAAAATTTGACTAATCGCCCCTGCAGGTAAGTTAAGAACTAAGTCATCAGGACACTGTAAGTTTATGGTGTGCTTGGTTTTTTTAAGCTTAGGGTGAAGCGATAAAATCACTTCGTTTAAATAATCTTTAAGGTTAATTGTTCTTACAGCTTCACTGGCTTGGTCTACCGCTATTTGTTTAAAGCTAGCAATAAGCTCAGAGGCTCTATCAAGGTTGGTCGTTAGTAAGCTCGTACTTTGTTTGGCTTCGTTTATAAATTCTTCTAAGGCTTTAGGCGATAACTTTTTATCTTTATAGGCGTTTTCTAAAGTGTTTAAACGCTCTTGTAAAAACGATATAGCAGTTACACCAATACCAATGGGGGTGTTTATGTCGTGTGTGATCCCGGCTACTAATCCGCCTAGTGCAGCCATTTTTTCTGTGCCTACTAAGCGCTCTTGTGCAAGGCTTAGCTCGTCAAGGTAGCGCTCAAGCTCTTTTTGTTTAGTTAGTAGTTCTTCCTCGGTGTGCCGACGTAAGTCTACTTCTTCGGTTAGTACGAGCTTTTGCTTTTCTAGTTCGTACTTTTGTTGTTGCAAATCCATCATTGCCTGGCTTAAGTTTGATGTTTTCCGCGCAACATCTTGCTCTAACTGTATATTGTGCTGATCGAGCTTTTCATTACTAACAATTAACTCACGCTGGGTGTGCTCGAGCTCTTTTCTGTATTGGACTACTTTATCTATTAAGTTATTAAAAGACTGCTCCATAACGTTTAGCTCGTTATGCTCTTCGGTCTCAATGTCTATGTGTTGACCTTCTAAGTCATCAAGCTCTAAGTTTTCTATTTGATCGGTTAACTCGGTTAAAGGGTCGGTGAGCAGTTTTCTAAATGCCATTAAAAATAGAATGATCAAAAAGGTGGTTTTGATCATGGCGTTACCAATTAAAAAGTAAATAGATACCATTATTCGGCTAAATACCACATCGCGGCTAGAGAACAAGGTTACATCGCCTACTTGCGTAGCGCGGCCTGAAAATTCAAAAATTAGCGGAAAGGTATAGCCAAAAAGCCCTGATTTGGTGTCTTCAATAATAACTTCTTCTTGCACGAGTTGCTGGTTATAAAGTTTATGTATATCGAGAGAGCGGCCCAGCTGCGAAATAATTTCACCGCTGTCATCGCGCACTATAATGCCCTCCACCATAGGTATAGCTAGCAAGCCTTCTGCGGTAGTAATGGTTTGCTTTGTGTTTAGTTCCCAAATTGCGCGAGTTAAACTTCGGCTGAAGGTTTTTTGTAGCGTACTTAGCTCATCACGTATGTAGTCTTTAGTATTTACAAATTCAGCAAGCACCTGCCCACATGTCACCACAAAGGTAAGTAAAAAATACACTGATAAAACATTAGTTAACAATTTCTTAGAGAGACTTTTTTGTAACATATGGGATTTACTCATCCGGTGTAATAATAGCTAAGTTGCAATTTCTAACTTAAAAGTTAGTCAATAAAACCTTAAAAATAAATAAAAAATTTATATTTTAAAGAGATAGCTCAGAAAGTGAGTCGTTTTGTTTTAATAATAGTGCACTAAACTAATTTAAATTAATTTTAATGCTTAATAAAATTACAAAAATGACAAGTAGGTAGAGGTATTATTAATAATATTTAACATTTTATTGTAAAGTTACAGCATTACATTATGCGAATAAGCAGCGTGTTGGAGTTTTAGGAACGTGTTAGAATAGAAAAACCAATGGATGGCTCGTTTTTATAATTTTTAGAAGGTTATTTTAGTAGTTAACATGATGAAATTTTCTATATTAGTGTGTGATGACTCTACTGTTGCACGCAAACAAGTTGTGCGTTGTTTAAATGAATGTGTGACTGCCGACATACAACAAGCGGTTAATGGTGCCGATGCGCTTGAGCTTTTACGCTTGCAGCAGTTTGATCTTTTATGTTTAGACTTAACCATGCCAGAAGTTGACGGCGTACAAGTACTTGAGCGCATTAAGGCAGAAAAAATAGAGTGTTTTGTACTGGTGATCTCGGCTGATATACAACAACAAATGAAGCAAAAAGTCGCGCAGCTAGGTGCTATCGACTTTATAAATAAACCTATTAATAAATCTGCTTTAAGTGAAGTTTTGCATAAATTTGGCATTCATTAGGTTTTTTCATGTTCAAAAAGGCTGTTTTATCTTTTAATTTAGGGTTGACAGCATAGCCTTTGTTAAGGCAGTCTTAAGCTTATGAAAACAATTAATCGCGTACTGACCATTATTATTACAACCACCATTCTTTCTGGATAGTGGCATAGGTCGGTGCAACAAATTTAAAGGCCTGTGTTCACTAAGAACACAGGCCTTTTTTCGTTTTATGGGATGAGGAACATAAATAATGCGCGTTTTAAAATTTGGTGGCTCTTCGCTTGCCGACTTTGCATGTTTACAACAGGTAGCTCAGTTAGTTAAAGCACAGTTAAAAGATGAAATGCTATTGGTGCTTTCTGCGCCAGGTGGTATGACCGATTCGTTAGTTGCCTTAGCAAGTGCAGCTGAGCAAGGCTTAGATTTTTCACAGCAGTGGCAAGCATTAGTGAGCCGTTGTGAAGGGCTAAAAGCTGATGTAGAAAAAAATGGCGGTGAAGTAACTAACTGGCCTGATTTAAATGAGCTTAAAAATAAGCTTGATGGTGTGGCGCTAATTAAGTGCTGCCCAGATCAAATTCGTGCATTTGTAATTAGCTTTGGTGAGCGTGTTAGTGTATCGCTTATGCAAAGTTTATTAAGCTCTCATAATGCTCAATACCTTGAAGCAACGCGCTGTGTTGCCTCTACCGGTGGTTACATCGATGCAGAGGCTGATTTAGTTGCAAGTAAAGCGCGTTTTCAAGCGGTATTAAAAGAAAACCCAGCGACTATTTACATTATGCCAGGCTTTACGGCAAGTAATGAGCAAGGCGAACTTACTACACTTGGCCGTAATGGCTCTGATTACTCAGCAGCTATTGCAGCGGCGTGTTTAGAGGCTGAAATTTGTCAAATTTGGACAGATGTTGATGGTGTATACAGCGCTGATCCGCGTTATATCAAAAAAGCGACTAAAGTAGATTTCTTATCTTATAAAGAAGCAATGGAGCTTTCTTATTTTGGCGCTAAAGTACTTCACCCTAAAACCATTTTACCGTGCGCGAAAGCAGGTGTGCCGTGTGAAATTAAAAACACCCACAACCCAGATGCGCAAGGGTCATTAATTGGTAACGACTATTCATCGGATGAGCCAGTAAAAGCGCTTTCTAGCTTGCAAGATTTAGCTATGCTTACCGTGTCAGGCCCAGGCATGAAAGGTAAAGTGGGTATGGCGTCTAAAGTATTTAATGCCCTTGCACACGATAACGTATCAATAGTATTAATTACTCAATCATCGTGTGAATTTAGCATTAGCTTTTGTGTGCACGAAAGCGATTTAGCGCTAGCGCTAGAAGCCTTACAAAGTGCGTTTGAGCTTGAATTAAAAGCAGGCTTAATTGAGCCAGTACAAGTACAACGTAATCTTGCTATTGTTACATTAGTGGGCGATAACATGCGTGCACACAAAGGTTTAGCTGCACAGTTTTTTGCATCTCTTGCACAGGCCCAAGTAAACATTGTAGCCATTGCGCAGGATTCTACAGAAAGTGCTATTTCGGCGGTTATCGATGGTGAGCTTTGTAACGATGCAGTAAAAATATGCCATGAAAACTTTTTTACGCATGTCCCTTCAATTGACGTGTTTTTACTTGGCTGCGGCTTAGTAGGTCAAGAGCTTATTTCTCAGTTAGAGCGCCAGCAAGCGTGGCTTGAAAAGCGTAATATTAAGTTAAACCTATATGGCGTTGCGAATTCTCGTCAACTGCATTTAGACAGTGAAGGTATTGCATTTGATGACTGGCAGCAAAAGCTAGCAGCATCAGAGCAAGCGTTTGACTTAAATTTAGTCGAGCAGTTTGTAAAACAAAATCACTTAGTAAACCCAGTGCTTGTAGATTGTACGTCTTCCGATGCGCTAGCGGCTCAGTATGTGGATTTTCTAAATGCGGGTTTCCATGTGGTTGCCGCTAATAAAAAAGCAACAACCAGCTCATACGCTTATTACCAAGACTTAATTGCAGCAACACAAAAAAATAACCGTAAGTTTTTATACGAAACAAACGTAGGTGCAGGCTTGCCAGTAATCGATAACCTACAGTCGTTATTTGGTGCAGGTGATGAGTTACTTGAGTTTAGCGGTATTTTATCAGGTTCTCTGTCGTACATGTTTGGTGCATTAGAAGATGGTTTATCACTTTCTGAGGCAACCATAAAAGCGAAAGAAAGCGGTTTTACCGAGCCAGATCCACGCGATGATTTATCGGGTACCGATGTAGCACGTAAATTACTTATTATTGCTCGCGAAGCCGGCATGAAGTTAGAGCTTAGCGATATAGAAGTTGAATCGGTATTGCCACAAGGTTTTGCTCAAGGCGACAGCGTAGATGAATTTATGGCTAAACTACCAAGTTTAGACGCTGAGTTTAATGACCGTATTCAAAGTGCTGCAGCAGAGGGCAAGGTACTTCGTTATGTAGGTACAATTAAAGAAGGCCACTGTAAAGTGGGTATTGAAGCGGTAGACTCATCGCACGCATTGAATGTAATTCGTGATGGTGAAAACGCGTTAGCAATTTTAAGCCAGTATTATCAACCACGTCCGTTTGTAATTCGCGGTTACGGCGCAGGCTCTGCAGTAACTGCAGCCGGCGTATTTGCCGACGTATTAAAAACGTTATCGCGCTAGGAGTTAAAAATGATAGAAGTATATGCTCCGGCGTCTATAGGTAATTTTGCAGTTGGCTTTGACGCACTTGGTGCAGCGCTTGCGCCTATTGATGGCAGTTTATTAGGTGATGTAGCCGTAGTAAGCGCCGCTCAAAGTGATGAGTTTGTTTGCTCAGGCGAATACGCGCATAAGTTACCAAGCGATGCGAGTGAAAACCTAGCATATCAATGTTTAGTGCATTTTAGAGCGCACGTGGCACCAGATATGCCAAGTGTAAAATTAGAACTTAAAAAGAACTTACCAATTGGCTCAGGGCTTGGCTCGAGTGCGTGCTCTGTGGTAGCAACTTTTGCTGCGCTTGATAAATTTGCTCAAACCAATTTAAGCCAAGTTGAGCTTATTGAATTAATGGCTGATTTTGAAGCGATAGTCAGTGGTGGGCGTCATTATGACAATATCACCCCGTGTTATTTAGGTGGGCTGCAGCTTACAGGCGATTTAATTCCTGATAAGTCAATTGCTCTACCGGTAGATCAAAACTGGTACTACGTAGCGGCATTTCCTGGTTTTTCGCTTAATACCGCAAAGGCACGCTCGGTATTACCTAAAGAGCTAAGCATGCATGCTGGGGTTGAGTTTGCACAGCGTTTGTCGGCATTTAGCAGCTTGTTATTAACGCAGCGTTTTGATGATGCACTGAGCATTATGCAAGATGATATAGCAGAGCCGTATCGTGCACCTTTAATTACAGGGTTTAGCGAAGCGAAAGCAAGTTTGCCAGCCCTTGGTGCAGAGATTGTCAGTATTTCAGGTGCCGGCCCTACCTTATTTACAGTGTGTAAAACATTAGAAGCTGCAAAAAAATGTGCGCAGTGGTTAGCGCAAAACTATATAAATGAGCAAGGCTTTTGCCACATTTGTAAATTAGATAACGACGGCACGCGTCAATTAACAGTTTTATAGGATAGGCAGTTATGCAATTACATAATTTAAAAGAAAATACTCAAAAAGTGTCGTTTGTTGAAGCGGTAAAAACAGGGCTTGGGCGTAATCAGGGGGTATTTTTTCCTGAAAGCTTAGCGCCGCTGGCTGATGTAGATGCGTTATTAGATATGGACTTTGTTACACGTAGTAGCAAAATTTTATCGCACCTTATTGGCGATGAATTACCCGCTGATACTGTTGCTCAAATGGTTAAAAATGCGTTTAACTTCCCAGTAAAATTGGTAGAGGTTGAAGACAATAACTATTGTTTAGAGCTTTTCCATGGCCCTACGCTTGCGTTTAAAGACTTTGGCGGGCGTTTCATGGCTGAGTGTTTAGCACAGTTCAATCAAGGCGAAAAAGTCACGATTTTAACGGCAACCTCTGGCGATACTGGCGCTGCTGTAGCGCATGCGTTTTATAACAAACCAAATATAGATGTAGTTATTCTATACCCTAAAGGCAAAATTTCGCTTGCTCAGCAAAAGTTATTTACTACGCTTGGTAATAACATTCATTGTTACGCGGTAGATGGCAGTTTTGATGATTGCCAAGAGCTGGTTAAAAAGTCGTTTTTAGATGACGAAGTTAAATCTACACTTGGCCTTAATTCAGCTAACTCAATCAACATTAGCCGCCTAGTGGCACAAGTATGTTATTACTTTGAAGCCATTGCACAGCTACCAAAAGAAAAGCGTGCTACAGCGCACATTTCAGTCCCTAGTGGTAACTTTGGTAATGTATGTGCCGCGATGATTGGCGCGGTAATTGGTATGCCAGTAGGTAAACTAAGTGCTACAACTAATCAAAACGATACAGTGCCACGTTACATGCTTGATAAAAATTGGGCGCCAAATGCTACACTTGAGTCGCTTTCAAATGCGATGGATGTAAGCAAGCCAAATAACTGGCCGCGTGTGCAAACAATGCTAGATAATAACTGGTTTAGCTACGATAATTTTTACTCAACCAGTGTGAGCGAAGAAAACACGCAAGTAGTGATGAAAAATATTCAACAAACGGGTTATGTTGCAGAGCCGCATACCGCCATTGCTTACCAAGGCCTTGTAGAGAATAAAGCGCCCGGTGCGGCAGGGATCTTTTTAGCAACTGCTCACCCCGCTAAGTTTAAAGAAAGCGTAGAAGAGATTCTAAATATTGAACTTGATATGCCACAGCCACTTAGCGACGCGCTTGCTAAACCTTGTTTAGCAAGCGACATTAGCCCTGATTATGAAGCGTTGCGCACTGAAATACTTGCTAAGTTAGGCTAACTAACTTAGCGTTAAAAAGCGGCCTTGGCCGCTTTTTTTGTATTTTGAACGCGCTAAATGTAGTGTTTATCATTAACTAATTAAATGTAAAAAATAAAAATCATTTAAATTATTAATGTGTTTATAAAAAAATATCATCTTAAAAACGCTGTGAAATAGATTCAATCCCTGTTTAAATATCCTCAACTTAAGAGCGTAGGCAAAGAGTCGTTTACAGCGTACAATAAAGCCTCTAAAAAACACCATACACGTTGCCCTAGGAGACCCCAATGTTAGAACGTAGCATGAATATTTCGGATTTTGATCCAGAGTTATTTGACGCGATAAACAAAGAAACAGCTCGCCAAGAAGAGCACATTGAATTAATCGCATCAGAAAACTACTGTAGCCCACGCGTACTAGAAGCACAGGGTTCACAGCTTACAAACAAATACGCTGAAGGTTACCCGGGCAAACGTTACTATGGCGGTTGTGAGCATGTTGACGTAGTTGAACAACTTGCAATTGATCGTGCTAACGAGCTATTTGGTTCTGACTATGCAAACGTTCAGCCACATGCGGGTTCTCAAGCTAATGCAGCTGTTTTTTTAGCATTATTAGAAGCGGGTGACACTGTACTTGGTATGAGCTTAGCTCATGGTGGACACTTAACGCATGGTTCACACGTAAGCTTTTCAGGTAAGCTATATAATGCTATCCAATACGGACTAGACGAAGTAACCGGCGAAATTGATTACGCACAAGTTGAAGCGCTAGCACTAGAGCATAAACCAAAAATGATTATTGGTGGTTTTTCTGCATATTCAGGTATTGTTGATTGGGCTAAATTCCGTGAAATTGCTGATAAAGTAGGTGCTTACTTATTTGTTGATATGGCTCACGTTGCTGGTTTAATTGCGGCGGGTGTTTACCCAAGCCCAGTACCTCACGCGCATGTTGTAACCACAACAACACACAAAACGTTAGCAGGCCCTCGTGGTGGTTTAATTATTTCTGCATGTGGCGACGAAGCAATTTACAAAAAGCTTAACAGCGCTGTGTTCCCAGGTGGCCAAGGTGGTCCTTTATGTCACATTATTGCTGCAAAAGCCGTGGCATTTAAAGAAGCACTACAACCAGAATTTAAAACGTACCAAGCACAGGTAGTTAAAAATGCCCAAGCTATGGTTGCTGTTATGCAAGAGCGCGGTTACAAAATCGTATCTGATAAAACAGAAAACCACTTATTCTTACTTGATTTAATCGATAAAGATATCACAGGTAAAGATGCAGATGCAGCGCTTGGTAATGCAAATATTACCGTGAACAAAAACTCAGTACCAAACGATCCTCGTTCACCGTTTGTTACTTCAGGTTTGCGTATTGGTTCACCTGCAATTACGCGTCGTGGTTTTAAAGAAGCTGAATCGAAAGAGCTTGCAGGCTGGATTTGTGACGTATTAGACAACATCAACGATGAGTCTGTACAAGCGCAAGTTAAAGAAAAAGTTAAAGCAATTTGTGCAAAATTACCTGTATACGCTTAATTGCATAAGCAGCAGTAATTTAGAGCACAACAAGGGGCCTGTTTACCTTTCGAGATTTAATTTGCAGTAGTATGTTTGGTTTTTAGGCAAGGCAGAGTCTATGTAGTGTGGTTACTCCACACAAATAGGCGATAACGCAGCATAAATGCCAAACATGCACTGCCCTTGGGTTCGTCCTAGGGGCGATTTACTCTTTGTTGCCTACATGGATGTAGGTAAGGGGCGTGAGCAGGACGCGGAAGCTTTGCTCGGTTTTTACTTAGCCCACTAGGTTACAAACCTCGCGCCGCGATCAAATCACCCCTAGATAGAACAAATTTAATCCTGAAAGGCCAACAGGCCCTATTTTTTTGCTAAGATAAAAGGCCGCTAAACAGCGGCCTTTTTTGTTTAAAACGGAAGTACCTAGTTATGCATTGCCCATTTTGCACCGCAAAAGACACCAAAGTGATAGACTCACGCCTAGTAGGTGGAGGCCATCAAGTTCGCCGTCGCCGTGAATGTAATGAGTGTCACGAGCGATTTACTACCTTTGAAGGCGCCGAGTTAGTTATGCCACGTGTGATTAAACAAGATGGCAGCCGAGAGCCCTTTAATGAAGATAAGCTACTCAATGGCCTGAATCGCGCTCTAGAAAAACGCCCTGTAAGTACAGAGCAAGTAGATGAAGTGGTTAATATTATTAAATCGCAGTTGCGTGCTACCGGCGAGCGAGAGATATCAAGTCACCTAGTGGGTGAGTGCATAATGGAGGCGCTTAAAAAACTTGATAAAGTAGCCTATGTGCGGTTTGCCTCTGTGTATCGCTCGTTTGAAGATATACGCGAATTTGGTGAAGAAATTGCCCGTTTAGGGGAGTAATAATGCAAAACCAAGCAATTTTTACTGCACAAGACGAAATGTACATGGCACGCGCCATCGAGCTTGCAAAAAAAGGGCGATTTACAACCACCCCCAATCCTAATGTAGGGTGTGTTTTAGTTAAAGATAACCACATAATTGGTGAAGGGTTTCATCAATTAGCGGGGCAGGGGCATGCTGAGGTTAATGCCCTTGCAGTGGCCGGTGATAACGCAAAAGGCGCGACAGCCTATGTAACGCTTGAACCGTGTAGCCATTACGGACGCACTCCCCCGTGTGCAGAGGGTTTAAAAGCCGCAGGGGTAGTAAAAGTTATAGCGGCTATGGTCGACACTAACCCGCAAGTAGCAGGTAAAGGGCTTAAAATACTCAGCGATGCTGGTATTGAGGTTGCCTCTGGGCTTTTAGAGCAGCAAGCGCGCGCTCTTAATTTAGGTTTTTTTAAACGTATGGAGCAGGGTCTTCCTTATGTAACGTGTAAAATGGCGGCCAGTATTGATGGTAAAACCGCACTAAAAAATGGCCAGAGTAAGTGGATCACCGGCCCCGCTGCGCGACAAGATGTACAATTACACCGAGCACAAAGCTGCGCTATTTTAACCGGCGCCGATACGGTTATTACGGATGATGCTAAGCTCAATGTGAGGTTAAGCGAATTGCCACAGGCTTTGCCTACCGAATTACCCCTACGCCAACCGGTGCGGGTTATAATTGATTCACAAAATAGGCTGACACCAGAGCTGGCAGTATTTAATATTGAAAGTGAAATAATAATTTTTACTACCAAGGTTGATAAATCAACGCAGTGGCCGCACTTTGTAAGGCATATAGAAGTGCCACAGCAAAATAACAAAGTTAATTTAACGTCTGTTTTAGCACACCTTGCTAAGCTGCAATTTAATCATGTTTATTTAGAAGCCGGTGCCACACTTGCCGGTAAAATGACAGAGCTTAATTTAATAGACGAATATATATTTTATCTTGCGCCTAAACTCATGGGGTGCGATGCAAAAAGCTTGGTTAATTTTGCACCGCTGACAGATATGCAAAACACCGTTAACTTAACGTTTAAAGAGTGTGTGAAAGTGGGCGATGATTTACGTATAACCGCTACAAAACACATTCCAACCACTTAATTAAAAGAGTAGGGCTATGTTTACTGGAATAATAGAAGCCACAGGCAAAATTGCGCTATTACAAAAAAAACAAGGCGATTTAGCCATTCGCATTCAAAGCGCTAATCTTGATATGAGCGATGTAAAGCTTGGCGATAGCATTGCCACTAATGGCGTATGTTTAACGGTAGTTGATAAGCACATTGATGGCTTTAGTGCCGACTTATCAAACGAAACTATCAGCCTAACTGGGTTTGCAAATTATAATATAGGGCAAACTGTTAACCTTGAAAAAGCCATGCAACCGGTTTCACGTTTAGGCGGGCATTTAGTTTCTGGTCATGTGGATGGCATTGCAACCATTACAGCTATTACGAGTAATGCGCGCGCCACAGAATATTGGCTAAGCACCGATGAAAACTTAATGAAGTACATTCCTTACAAAGGGTCTGTATGTATAGATGGTATAAGCCTGACAGTAAACGCTGTACAAGGTAATAAATTTAAATTAACCATAGTGCCGCACACAAGCGAGCAAACCACCATTGCTGATTTTAAAGTGGGCACACGCGTTAATTTAGAAGTTGACCAAATTGCACGTTATTTAGAGCGCCTTATCAAAGGGGCTGAGCAGCCGACAGGCACAGACATTTCAATGAGCTTACTAGCTAAAGCTGGTTTTGTTAAATAACGACACTGATAACTTACACGAGCAAATTTATGAATTTACACAGCGCACAAGAAATCATCGACGACATTAAAGCCGGTAAAATGGTTATTTTAATGGATGACGAAGACAGAGAAAACGAAGGCGATTTAATTATTGCAGCAGAGCACATTAGCGCAGAAGCAATTAACTTTATGGCCACTCATGGCCGTGGTTTAATTTGTTTAACTATGACGCAAGAGCGTTGTGAACAGCTAGATTTACCGTTAATGGTAAAAAATAATGGCGCAGCGTTTTCTACTAACTTTACTATGTCGATCGAGGCTGCCAAAGGTGTAACAACCGGTATTTCAGCAGCCGATAGAGCACGTACAGTGCAAGCGGCAATTGCAAAAGGCGCCGTACCAAGTGATATTGTACAGCCAGGGCATATTTTTCCGATTATGGCGCAACCTGGTGGCGTTTTAACGCGTGCAGGGCATACCGAAGCTGGCTGTGATTTAGCACGCTTAGCCGGCCTTGAAGCCTCATCAGTTATTGTAGAAATTCTCAATGCCGATGGCACCATGGCGCGCCGCCCGGATTTAGAAGTATTTGCTAAAGAGCACAGTATTAAAATTGGCACAATTGCCGATTTAATTGAGTACCGAAACCTTAACGAAACCACTATTGAGCAAGTTGCTAAATGTAAACTGCCAACTGAACACGGTGAGTTTGATTTAGTCACGTACAAAGACACCATTGACGGTCAATTACATTACGTATTGTTAAAAGGCGAAATTAAAGAAAACGAGCCAACACTTGTGCGCGTGCACTTACAAAGTACTTTTAACGATATTTTACTTTCAGATAGAAGTGCGGATCGTAGTTGGGGGCTTTCTGATGCAATGGCTTACATTGCAAAAAATAACGGTGCACTGGTTATTTTAGGTAAACAAGAAAGCACCGAAGAGCTAGAGGCCACAGTAAAAGCATTTGCTGCTGCCGATGCTGGCGAGCATGTTACGCCGCGTAAATTTAAAGGTACTTCACGTACTGTGGGGGTGGGCTCACAAATACTAGCTGACTTAGGTATTACCCAAATGCGCTTAATGAGTCGACCTAAAAAGTACCATGCACTTTCGGGCTTTCACTTAGAAGTGGTTGATTACGTTGAGCCACAATAAGGGCTCAGCTTTTAACTAGTCTATTTTTTTATTTTTATGGTATGATGCGCAGCAATTTTTGCGCAATCGCAACCGCTTGAACATATTTTTAGGGTTATCAGATGAAAATTATTGAAGGTAATAAGTACGCTCCAGGCAAAAAATTCGCTATTGTTATTTCTCGTTTTAACGATTTTATTGGTAGCAGCCTATTAGAAGGTGCTGTTGATGAGCTAAAGCGTACCGGTGGCGTAGCCGATGATGACATTACCGTTGTGTATGTACCCGGTGCAGTAGAGTTACCTTTAGCAGCAAAACGCATTGCGGCAAAAAAAGAGTATGATGCAATCATCGCATTAGGCGTAGTGATCAGAGGTGGTACACCACACTTTGACCTCGTTGCTGGCGAATCTAACAAAGGCCTTGCAAATGTATCGCTTGAGTATGATATCCCGGTTGCATTTGGCGTATTAACCACAGAAAGCATTGAACAAGCAATTGAACGCGCTGGTACCAAAATGGGTAACAAAGGCGGCGAAGCGGCATTAGGCGCGCTTGAAATGGTTAATGTGTTAGATAAAATTTAAGTTTAAGGAATTTTTGTGAAACCAGCAGCAAGACGTAAAGCACGTATCTTAGCACTTCAAGCCGTTTATTCTTGGCAATTGAGTGGCAATTTAATTGCCGATATCGAACAACAAATGTTGATCGAAAACGACGTGACTAAAATTGATGTTGAATACTTTAAAGATTTAGCGCGTGGCGTTGCCGTTAATTACAAGCAACTAGATGAAGCTGTATCTCCGCATTTAACACGTCCATTTGATGATTTAGATATGGTAGAGCGTGCAATTTTACGTTTAAGCGCGTATGAGCTTAAATTCCGTGAAGATGTGCCATACAAAGTAGCAATCAATGAAGGCATTGAGCTTGCTAAAATATTTGGCGCTGAAGACAGCCATAAATTTGTAAACGGTGTACTTGATAAAGCTGTTAAGCATTTACGCAAGTAATACTAACCTTGCTAAAGCGCTCCGCTAAAGAGCCTAGCTTTAACAGTTAGTACACGTTAAAAAGGAGAGCCGGCATAGGTCGGCTTTTTTGTGTATGAAGGAATTTGAATTAATAAACCGCTACTTTAAAGGTCGCGGTATTACTCGTCGTGATGTAAGCCTAGGAATAGGGGACGACTGTGCATTAGTTACCGTTCCGCAAAACTGCCAACTGGCAGTAACCACAGATACGCTTGTATCGGGTGTTCATTTTTTTGATGATATTTCTCCCCGCGCATTAGGACACCGAGCATTGGCTGTAAATCTTAGTGATTTAGCAGCCATGGGAGCAGAGCCTACCTGGGTGTCGGTGGCATTAACCCTACCAAATATTAACCAGCAGTGGATTGAAGAATTTACTGAAGGCATGCACGAAATTGCAGAGTACTTTAATGTACAAATAATTGGTGGCGATACGACGCAGGGCCCGTTAACAGTGACTATATGTGCTAAAGGCACTGTGCCTGAGGGTAAAGCTTTACGCCGCGCAGGTGCTAAAGTGGGCGACTGGGTATGTGTAACTGGCACATTAGGTGATGCAGGCTTGGCTATTGAGTCTCGCAAACAAGGCTTAAGTATTGAACTTGAGCACTTAAAGTATATTAATAATCGCTTTGATTACCCAACTCCACAAGTTGCTGCTGGGCAAGTGTTACGTGGTCTTGCTTCATCAGCCATCGATGTGTCTGATGGCCTTATGGCGGATTTAACGCACATACTTGATATGTCACAAGTCAGCGCCAGTATAAATATTGAAAACATCCCAACCTCAGACGCTATGCGTTCAAGCCTGAGTTTTGAGGCACAATTGCCGTATATTTTAGGCTATGGCGATGACTACGAATTGCTTTTTACTGTCTCTGAAGATAATAAAAGCATGTTGGAGCTTAAATTACGCCAATACGGCGTAGAAGCTACGTGCATAGGGCAAATTAAAAGTGGCGAAGGCCATATTGAGCTTTTACACCACGGTGAAAAATTTAATTTTGAGCAACAGGGCTTTGAGCACTTTGCCAAGGAGCAGGTTTGACTAGCAAAAAACAGTTTAATTTAAAGCGACCACATCAGTTATTTGGCCTAGGGTTTGGCACTGGCCTTGCGCCTGTGGCGCCAGGCACCTTTGGTACATTTGCTGCTTTGCCATTTATTTTTATGACCATGTATTTTCCGCTTTGGCTACAAATAGTGTTTGCTGTGGTTATTAGTATTTTTGGTATTTGGGCGTGTGGCAAAACTGCCGATGACTTAGGTGTACACGACCATCCAGCCATAGTGTGGGATGAAGTTGCCGGTTATTACATTACCATGATTGGCGCAGCGCTTAGTTGGCAAACCTTACTGGTAGGCTTTTTATTATTTAGGTTTTTTGATATTGCCAAACCTGGCCCTATAAAAACGCTCGATAAGCGAATGCACGGCGGTGTGGGTATAATGGCCGATGATGTTCTTGCCGGTATTTTTTCGCTTATTTGTTTGCAAGCGTTAATAAAAGCAGGTTTACTACCCTTTTAATTTTTGTGTTTTATTTGTTTAACTAGGTGGCAGCGAAATGATGCGATTTTTACTGGTATGTGTACTGATGTTGTGTGCCATGCCAAGTTGGGCTTCTATTACTGATTACGTTGTTAAGCAATGGAATATTAAAGATGGTCTGCCCTCGCAATCGCTAAAAAGTGTTGTGCAAGATCAGCAAGGCTATATGTGGGTCGGAACACAATTTGGTCTTAGCCGCTTTGACGGCACAACATTCACCAATTACAACACGCAAAATAGTCCCTTCTTACCAAGTAATGGTATTAACAAACTGCTCATAGACAGTAATGGCTACCTGTGGGTGGGCACTAAAAGTGGCTTGGTGGTAATAAACCCGCAAACGCTTGCTGCACAAGAATTTAATATTAAAGGCCCTGTTAGAGACATTTTAGAAGATGCTAAAGGCAGCATTTGGATTGCAGCTAATGGGCTTTATTATGTAGACCGCAACCAAGTTGATTTACGTGATAAAGCGAACGAACTAGTGCCTATTGTAAATGCCACCGTGATCACCCAAATAGTGGGGTCGGTGAGTCAAATGGCGCTTTCTCCAGAGGGAATTTGGCTTGTCAACGACCGCCATTTACTACGCTTAACTAAAAGCGCTTCTGATTTTTCAAAACTCAGGTTGGAGTTAACAGCTAAGGTGTCATTGCCAGAGCGCTTAGCGCAAACCATTGTTCATGATCTGTCTTTTTTAAATGGCAATTTATATTTAGCCTCTGAATTGGGAGCCTACTTTTTAGACTTAGACGATGAGCTAAGACCTTTCCCTTTGCCTAATGCAAGTAACTCCGCCGTGTATAAATTTATGAGCGACACCAATGGTGGCTTATGGGTTTCTACGTATGGACGCCTGCTTTTTAGAGCTAAATCAGGTGAGTGGCAATGGGTTGAACCAAGTCAGTTAGATCAAAGTATTTGGTTTGCCGATATTTACCGTGATAGCCAAAATAATATTTGGCTTGCAAGTTTTAGCGAAGGCTTATGGCTTGCCCACGAAGGGCGTATTGAGCGTCACTCTGCTTTATCGCAAATGACTGAGGCCGTCATGGCAATCAGCCAAGCGCCCGATGGAAATTTATGGGTGGCGAACAAAAGTGGTATTGGTTATTTCGATTTAAATAAAAACTTTGTCAATAAAATACCCAGTGCGCAATTTGGGCGGGCAACCGTACACGACTTACAGTTTGATGGCTCGCGTTTATATATAGCAACGGGTCGAGGGCTATTTTTTTACGAGCAAGACAAATTATATAGTTTTCCTGGTAGAGCGCTGCGCGACAATCCGGTATTTGCTATTAGCCCATCAAGTAAAGGGGGCTTTTGGATAGGGACCGGGCGTGGCTTGTATAGGCTTAGTTACGGCGGGCTAACGCCTTTTGCATACAACGCATTTTTAGGCAGCAAATTTATAACCTACGTGCTTGATAAGGCAAACTTTGGTGTAATAGGAACAAGTAAAGGGGCGTACTACTTTACCGACCGTGGCATTGAAAAAATAGGCGACCAAACTTCGCTCGAAAGTGCCTATATCACTAGCGTATTACACATAGATGGTGTAGGTATTTTAATAGGCTCGCTTAATGACGGCCTATTTTACAGAAGTTTACAAGGACATTGGCGTCAGTTAGATGCAGCCAACGGCTTACCCTATGGCTCTATTTTTAGCCTAGAGTATGACGAAACCTATAAGCGTGTATGGGTAAGTACCATGAAAGGTGTTTACCGTATGCCGGTGGCGCAATTTAAAACAGAGGTGTCGAGCTTAAAAGTGGAAGAGGTTATCTCTTCTTTTGATAGGCAGCTTGATGGTAAAGCAAGCCAGTGTTGTAATGGTTTAGGACACGATGCCGTTGCCATGACCGATTATTCAATGTGGTATCCAAGCTTACAGGGCATTGTAGAAATACCTAAAAACACAGAGTTATTTGGTCTAAATGTATTAAAGCCTAAAGTAGAAACACTGACCACACCACTGCGTGCGTTAACTACCGCAGCACTAGGTGTAAAGCCTTTACTAGATACCGATGAGCGCGACATAACGTTAAAGTACACCGCCATCGATTATTATGCGCCAAATAGTATTGAGTTTAGATATAAGTTAAGTGGCTTAGATAGTGATTGGCGCTATGCTAATGCACGCCGAGAAGCCATTTATACAAACTTACCAGCCGGTTCATTTTTATTTGAGCTTGAAGCTAAACGCCAAGGCGAAGATTGGGACAGAGCGCAAACTGCCGAGTATGCATTTGTAGTACCGCAACGCTTTGACGAAACCATTTACTTTAGACTACTCATTGTTAGTGGATTTATTTTACTGTTTTACTTTATTTTTTGGGTATTTAGAGCGCAAGAGCGCCGAAAGCAAGAAATACTAGAAGCTCTGGTTACAGAGCGTACGTTAGAGCTGCGTCAAGCTAACGATAAATTAGGCCAAGTAAATTCACAGCTTAAACTAGTTAGTCACTCAGATGAGCTTACAGGGCTGCGTAGCCGTCGTTTTTTGTTTGATCAGCTTCCTAAAGATATTGAGCACTTCCAACGTAATGCACAGTCTTTACAAGCGCAAGGTAAGTCGCTTGTACTGCTTATTATTAACTTTGATAACTTTAGCCGTATAAACGATGCGTATGGCCCAATAGCAGGGGATAGCTGCTTACAGCAAATGGCTGCGTTACTTAATTCACGTACCCAAGGCTCGGACTATGTAGCGCGCTGGAGTGGGGATGAGTTTTTATTATTGCTGCGCGATTTTAAGTGCAACATGATTGACAGTTATGCCTCTGATTTATGCCAAGCAATCGCATTAAACTCGTTTCAATTACCAAACGGTAAAACAACCAATATTACTGCTTCATTGGGGTGGTCTTTTTACCCACTACCACTTTTAGGTGGGCAAGTAATAAGCTGGGAGACGTCGATAAACTTAGCCGATATAGCGCTTCACCAGGTTAAAAAGCGCGGTGGTGATGGTGTTGCAAATATTACCTTTGATAAACAGTTGGATGCGTTTGAATTTGAGCAAAATTCGAATGTAGATCAGCAGTTAGGTATTTTACAAAGTAATGGTTTAGCAGATATTAAAGTGTGGATGCGATAATGCCCAACCTACAAAGGTAGGTTAGGCATGATGAAGTTTACGCTATTTTATTATTGGTTTAGCCACGCTGGTAAAATGGCCACTGACTCAGGAGCATTAAATGCCATACTTGCATCGGCACTAATATCTCCCCCAGTCGTACTTAAAATATTATTAAAGCGCATAACCACATTGTTGGACTTTTCAGCAACGTATAAATCGGTTCCGCTATACATAATATCAACAGGGTTCCCTAATAATGTATTAGGCCCGCTAATCGTCGCGCTTATATTAACTAGGCCAGAGGCATTTTCGGTGTTATTTAATACGTAAATTTTACCGTCATCCGCAACCGCTGCACTGCCTACATCAGAAAGTATTAGTGCGCCGCTCAATGAGTCGTAATCTATCCCATGGATATTGGTAGGCCCTGCTACTGCTGTGCCTGAATTTGCTGGTGTTATAAGCCTATCCTCAACTGCAATATTAGTACTACCAGCCATTAGTTTGCTTTTAACTTCGTCAAATACAGCAACGGTTCCATTTGTTAGTGCTACAAAAGCTCGATCAGTGTTTGCATCGTAATCAACATCCCAAGGGCGAGCATCGTTTGCAAACGTAAGCGTCATTAATGGGCTTGCATCCCCTGTGGTGCAAGTTGAAAATATTGAAATACTTGGTGTATCTGCATTATTTTCTGCAACTAAAATCATACCGCTATCAGAAGCCACATCAAGGCCTTTAGGAGATATAAGGCCTGTATTCAAACCAGTAATAATGCTGTCTTGGTTCGTATTATAAGTTTGCCCATCTCTGTTTATTGCCACTTTATTTGAAATAACAATACCGCCAATTGAGGTTGTACTGTTATCGAACGTTGTATAACTATTACCCGCTTTATCAAAAGTTACACTCTCGATAGTTTGACTCGCATTATAGTTGCCAATTTCTGTGTTAAGTTGTGAACTTAATCGACTAATTTGCCCAGTTGTTTCACCTGCCGTGCCCGGATTACTACTTACAGCAACACCTAGCAGCGCCATATTAGCGGTATCACTATCTGAAATGTCAGCCATCTCATTTTGTATACCCAGTTTAGTAATCGACTCTGGTTTAATGGTTGCAGTGGTTAAATCGGGCGCTATATCGCCGCTTTCACCGGCAAATATATTACTAAACACTAAAATAGCATCGTTTGATTTTTCGGCCACACGTAAATCGCTACCTTCAAGAACAATATCTACAGGGTTGCCTAGCATAGTCGCAGGGCCTGAAATACTGCGCGCCACAGAAGTATTACCTTGCGCAGTTGAAGCATTATTAATAACAAAAATCGCGCCATCGGTGGCATCTGATGCGCTGCCAACATCAGATAAAATTAGCTTATCGGTGTTACTATCATAAATAATGCCATGAATATTTACCGATATTTGCACACCATTATCATCGCTTGGTGTAATAGTACGATTTGGCATAGCGGTAAATTCACCGCTTACAAAGTTATCATAAATCGCTACATCACCGTTGGTGAGTGCTACATAAAGGCGGTCGTTTGTGTGGTCATAATCAACATCCCATGGGGCGGCTTCGGTCAGCGTGGCAGCAAGCGGCGCAACATCTCCCGCAGCAGCACTGCCAAACGTGGTAATTTGCATGGCACCAAAATCAGCTATAAATATCAGCCCACTATTTTTTGCAATTGCTATGCCTTTAGGATTAACAAGCGTAGTGGCGGGGCCTGAAATTTCACGGTCTTGATTGTTGCTAAAGCTTGCACCATCATCGCGATTGGCAAGTTGGCAAATAGTTTTAACGCTACCATTTTCGCTGTCGCTTGCTTGTATTAAATTACCGAGACTATCAAAGGCTACGCCTTCATTTGCAGTGGTATTAAAGGTTTTTAATTTAGCGGCGTTCTGGTTTATTAAATCTATGGTGCCTGTGTTTTGTTCGCCGTTATTAGCTAAAATAAACGTAGCGGCACTAAAACCAGGGTTACCGTTTGTGCCATCGCTTCCATCTTGACCATCTGCCCCAGGTGTACCGGCTAAACCATTTTCTCCATCATCGCCGCTACACCCTGAAATACCAAGTACGATCCCAAGTGCTAGTGCTGAAAAACAAAGTGGACGTTTAAGTGAACTGTTTTGTGTATTAAGGTGAGTTAAATTAGCTTTTTTCATCATTTTTACCTTTTAATGTTCCATCAAATGAAAGTAAATAACGTGCCTGTTTATACTCCTCAGTACGTACTATTTACTGTGTTAACCTCACAGGAATAACGCATAGAAATACGCATTGGATGCAAAAATTTAAAAATAAAAAACAAAAAAGGAGCCATCAGGCTCCCTTTAAAAAACTAGCTAGCTAGCTAAATAACTAAGCGATAAACGATTTTATTGAATTTAAAATACCTTGCTCGCCTAAGCCCATTTCATCGTGCATTTGCGCTTGCGTGCCGTGTTTAATAAATTCATCAGGAATACCTAAATTAAGCACTTTGATGCTGGCTTTTTGCGCTGCTAAATACTCATTAACCGCTGAGCCTGCGCCACCACAAATAGCGTTGTCTTCAAGCGTTACTATTACATCATGAGTTTGGCTCAGCTCATCTAATAAACGTGTATCAAGTGGCTTAATAAAACGCATATTAACAAGCGTTGCACCTAGTTCATTTGCAGCAAGCTGTGCGTTTTCAAGCAATGTACCAAAGGATAAAATAGCAACTTTAGCGCCTTGCTTAATGGTATTGGCTTTACCTAGTTCTAATAGCGTCATTTCGCTTTGAATATCGGCAGTACCGGCACTACCACGAGGGTAGCGAACTGCTACAGGGCAATTAGCCTTATAACCGGTATAAAGCATATGGCGGCACTCGTTAGTATCACTTGGGGCCATAATAACCATGTTTGGAATACAGCGCATAAAGCTCAAGTCGTACGCACCTTGGTGTGTTTCGCCGTCGGCGCCCACAATACCAGCACGGTCTATAGCAAACAGCACAGGTAGGTTTTGCAGTGCAACATCGTGGATAAGTTGATCATACGCACGTTGCAAAAAGCTCGAGTAAATAGCTACAACGGGTTTTAGCCCTTCACAGGCAAAACCGGCGGCCAATGTGACAGCGTGCTGCTCTGCTATAGCAACATCGAAATACTGCTCTGGGTGTTCTTTTGAAAAACGCACCATACCTGAGCCTTCACGCATTGCCGGCGTAATAGCCATTAATTTTTTATCTTGCTCGGCCATATCACACAACCAATCACCAAACACCTTAGAGAAAGTGGCGGCGCCAGGTTTAGATTTAGGTAAGCTTGATGTATTAGGGTCGAACTTTGGCACACCGTGATAGCCAATAGGATCAGCTTCTGCCGGTTTGTAGCCTTTACCTTTTTGGGTTTTTATATGTAAAAGCTGAGGCCCTTTTAAATTACGCATATTACGCAGTGTATCTACGAGCATATTTACATCGTGGCCATCAATTGGGCCAATATAATTAAGACCTAGTTCTTCAAAAAAGGTACCTGGAATAACCATTCCTTTAAGGTGCTCTTCTACTTTACTGGCAAGTTCTTTAACAGGAGGCACGCCAGAGAGTAACTTTTTACTGCCTTCGCGAATATTTGTGTAAAAGCTGCCAGATAAAATACGCGCAAAGTGGTTGGTTAACGCACCGACGTTTTCAGAAATCGACATTTCGTTATCATTTAAAATGATTAACATGTCAGATTTTACATCGCCTAAGTGGTTCATGGCTTCAAATGCCATACCTGCTGTAATCGCGCCATCGCCTATAACGGCAACAGTTTTACGGCCTTTACCTTCTTTTTGAGCCGCAATAGACATACCAAGTGCTGCCGAAATAGAGGTACTTGAATGGCCTACGCTAAAGGTATCGTATTGGCTTTCTTCACGAAAAGGGAACGGATGTAATCCATCTTTTTGGCGAATTGTATGCATTAAATCGCGTCGACCCGTCAAAATTTTATGTGGGTACGCTTGATGGCCTACATCCCATACAAGGCGATCTTCTGGTGTGTTATACACATAATGAAGCGCAACGGTAAGCTCAACAGTTCCTAAACCAGACGCTAAATGGCCGCTACTTTGCGAAACAGAGTTGAGTAAATAGTCTCGTAACTCGTTGCTAAACGCAGGGAGTTTGTCTTGCGCTAAATCGCGTAAGTGGGCTGGTTCGTCAACCAAGTTAAGTAATGGATACTTGCTACTATCAAGTGTCATGGTATTTATTTTATCCTTCGCTAACAGCGGTGCTAACTTATTAGTTGTTACCGCTGCTGAGTAATAATGTCAGTGCTAAATGGCAATACGTATATGTAACACTCAATGGTCACGCTTAATCAGGTAGTTTGCCAGCGCCGCTAGAACAGAGGTATCAGCATCTATTTTGTTTAATGCTTGATGCGCTTGCTCTATTAAATTTTGCGCCATTTGTTTGGCACCTTGCATACCTAATAAGGCCGGATAAGTTGCTTTATTCGCCGCTAAATCAGAACCTTGTGGCTTACCTAGAGTAAATGTGTCACCTTCAACATCTAAAATGTCGTCGTGCACTTGAAATGCCAGCCCTATAGCATACCCAAAAACACTTAAGTTTTCTAAGGTTTGTTTGTCTGCTTTTTCGCTACATAATGCACCTAATGTAATGGCACAGTTGATTAAGGCACCTGTTTTTAACCTATGAATTCGCTCAAGCTGTTGTACTGTAATCATTTTATCAGTGGCTGCAATATCTAACCCTTGTCCGCCTACCATACCTTCAAGCCCTGATGCTTTAGCCAGTTCGCTGATCATTTTTACTTGGGTTGCCGCGCTGCAGGTAAATTTGTGAGCCGAGATTAGCTCAAAGGCTAATGTTTGTAGTGCATCGCCCGCTAAAATTGCATGCGCATCGCCAAACTCTATATGGCAAGTTGGGCGTCCACGACGAAGGTCGTCATCATCCATAGCGGGTAAATCATCGTGCACCAACGAGTAGCTGTGAATACACTCAATAGCAGCAGCCAGAATATCTAAATCTTGCTTATTAGCTCCGAGCATTTCACCACTTGCGTAGACTAAAAAGGGGCGTAAACGCTTGCCACCGTTAAATAAGCCGTACTGCGTGGCTTCTTTTACTGCGTGTGCGGTATCAAGGGGTTGATCAAAGTACTGTTGCAGGGTCTTTACGACATCTTGTTGAGCACATTCTATTTTTTCTTGTATGCTCACGGTTATTCCATATCGTTGTTAAAGGAAGTAAGCGCTGCTTTTTCGTCATTACCCATCAAAATAGACACTTTTTGTTCTGCTTGTTGTAACTTACCTGTTGAGGCGTTAGCTAAGGCTATACCACGCTCAAATTGCTTTAACGACTGTTCAAGCGATAAGTCACCTTGTTCCATTTCACCAACAATGGTTGAGAGTTCTTCGAGTGCTTGTTCAAAACTTAGGTTTTCAGGTTTTTTAGTCGCCATGTTTAATTTCAGCCAGCATGATAAATTTAGGAGCCAATTTTAGGGGGAATGCTAAACTAGGTCAAAGGATGATCGTTGTTTTTTGAGTTATATCAGTTTAAATCGTATTTTTACCATGTATAAGATGCGTATTAACGCTCACTGTGTACAATAAAATTAATCAGTCGCTAGGCGAGCAGGGTATCTTGATCTAAAATTAGGCCAAACACAGTGTTTTACACTTTTTTCAAAAATGGCTTAAGTATTTCAGTATCTTGCCGATAAGCAGTTAATAATAAAAGTTTGAATAACAAAGTATAATACTTTGGAGGAAATGTGGATTTAGCAACCATAATTGGGATCCTTGGCGCAATTGGTTTAATTGTCATGTCCATGTTTATGAGTAGTAGCGGCGAAATGGGTATGTTTGCCGATGCGCCTTCTAGTGTAATTGTATTTGGTGGCTCACTATTTATTGTGTTATCAAACTTTACCTTGTCGCAGTTTTTGGGCATAGGTAAGGTTGTTGGTAAAGCATTTATGTTTAAAATCGAATCGCCAGAAGAGCTTATCGAAAAAGCAGTTGAACTTGCTGACTCTGCTCGTAAAGGCGGTTTTTTAGCCCTTGAAGAAGCCGAAATACCAAACCCTTTTATGCGAAAAGGGGTAGATATGCTCGTTGATGGCCACGATGCTGATGTAGTTCGTGCCACGCTTCAAAAAGACATTTCTTTAACTACAACTCGTCACGAACTGGGCGCCGGTTTATTTAAGTCACTTGCCGATATAGCCCCTGCAATGGGTATGATAGGAACGTTAATAGGCTTAGTTGCTATGTTATCTAACATGGATGACCCTAAAGCCATCGGCCCTGCAATGGCGGTGGCATTGTTAACGACTTTATATGGTGCATTTTTAGCAAATGTAGTGGCTATTCCTATTCAGGTAAAACTGGAGCTTCGTAAAGATGAAGAGGCCATGAATCAGCGTCTAATATTGGATGCTATTTTAGGTATTCAAGATGGCCAAAACCCGAAAGTAATTGAAGGTATATTGAAAAACTACCTTGCTGAGTCTAAGCGCAAAGTAGATACCGAGGAGTAACCATGTCTGATCAAGAGTGCAAATGCCCACCACCAGGTCTGCCCGCTTGGATGGGAACATTTGCCGACTTAATGTCGCTTTTAATGTGTTTTTTTGTACTTTTGCTCGCGTTTTCAGAAATGGATGTACTTAAATTTAAGCAAATAGCAGGCTCGATGAAGTTTGCTTTTGGTGTTCAAAACAAAATAGAAGTAAAAGACATTCCAAAAGGGACCTCAGTTATTGCTATGGAATTTACTCCAGGCAAGCCTGAGCCTACCCCGATAGAAACCATTCAACAGCAAACCGTTGAAATGACCCAGCAAATGCTTGAGTTTCAAGCGGGTGATGAAAGCTCCGCTGGTGGTAGACAAGAACAACGTGGCGATAAGCGTGGTGGAGAGTCACGTAGTACATCGCAGCAGCAATCTTCAGAGCAAGCAACTTCAGCGGCCGATCAAGAACAAACAAATGAGCTAGTGAAAAAAATAGCGCAACAGCTCGAAAAACAAATTATAGACGGGGCAATTGAGCTTGAATCCCTCGGTCAGCAAATTATTATTCGTATCCGTGAAAATGGCTCATTTCCCTCAGGGAGTGCATTTTTACAGCCTAAGTTTAAGCCCATAATTCAAGATATTGGTAAATTATTAAAAGATGTACCTGGTGAAATTACGGTTTCGGGGCATACTGATGATTTTCAGGTTTCAAACGAGTTATATATTAATAATTGGGACTTATCGTCAAAACGCGCGGTAGCAGTAGCAAGTGAATTACAAACTGTTCAAGGGTTTGATAAAAACCGCATGATGGTAGTAGGGCGCGCTGATACACGCCCGCTGGTGCCAAACGATTCAAACGAAGATAGACGCAGAAACCGCCGAGTTGAAATATCAATTTTACAAGGTAAGGCCAAAGAGTCAGACCCTATTGATGTACGCTAGGTTATTGCCTAGCGTTAAACTTTAGTAAATTAGTTTCTTTTTAAGGTACTTTATCCCTTCAAGTATCTTGGCAATCTCATTATTTTAGCTTACAGTACATTTCCTTAACATATGTAATGGAGTGCCTGTGAAAATAATCAATAAATACTGCGATATGCCGGGAAATGGTGATGGTACCGACGACGATACAAAAGAGAAATAAGGTAAAACATTTTGCCTGATTGGTTTTTGTATTTCGTTAGTATTTTAAGTAAAAGCTGGGTCTTTATGCTAAGCCCGGCTCTTTTATTATTTTTTATATTTAAAGATTACCTAGCCTTTAGGTTTGCATTACTGACCGTCGCTTTCTTCTTCTTTGGGGGGATAACAGCCTCTAGCTTGAGAGAGTTTGACGATATTTATATTTATCGTTATTTAGTATGGGCGGCTACCGATATTATATGGATGGCGTTAATAGCTTATTGGGGAATAAAAGATAAAGTTTATTTATGGCAATGCGTTATTGGTCAGTTAGTGGTTATTGGCGCACCTATATTACAATTATTCAGATTAGTTGACCGTCACCTTTGGGATTTAGCGTACAGCACCATTATTTACAAAACGTTAATGCCCTTTATCAACATTGGCACCGTCATAGTGTGTTATTTACCTTTAATCATGCTCTTAGCTAAAAAAAGTAATACCAATCCGCATAAGTAAGTGATCTATTTTGAGGATGGATAAACGTATTGATAGCAAGGCAAAAAATTCGCTATTTAGTTGTTCTAAATGAGAATTTTTTAACGCAGATAGCGACACGTTTAGCCCCGCAAAATGATTAGATATTATTACGGATTGGTATAATACCCCCTAAGAAATAGAAAGCGCTCCATCTTCTAAATAGCTGTGCTAAACTACTGTTCATATAAACAGTTAATGAGCAACTCCCATGAAACTCTATATCGCAGAAAAGCCATCACTTGGCAGAGCCATTGCTGATGCATTGCCAAAACCACATAAAAAACACGAGGGTTATATAGAAGTGGCTAATGGTGACTGCGTCTCGTGGTGTATAGGGCATTTGCTTGAGCAAGCTGAACCTGATGATTATGATGCACGTTTTAAAAAGTGGCAATTTGAACACCTTCCCATAGTGCCACAGCAATGGCAGCTCAAGGCAAAAACGAAAACGCGTAAGCAATTAACTATTTTAAAAAAGCTAATTAAGCAGGCATCAGTACTCGTGCATGCTGGCGATCCCGATCGCGAGGGTCAACTTTTGGTAGATGAGGTAATAGAGCAAGCAAAAATAAGCAAAACTAAAAAGCAAAGTATCCAACGTTTACTTATTAGCGACTTAAATTTAGCTGCCGTAAAAAAAGCGCTTAATACTATGCGTTCAAATCGTGAATTTATTCCACTTAGTGTATCAGCGCTTGCACGTTCTCGTGCTGATTGGTTATTTGGTATGAACCTTACACGTGCTTATACACTGGCGGGTCAAAAAGCAGGTTTTGGCAATGTGTTGTCGGTGGGTCGTGTACAAACTCCAATTTTAGGCTTAGTGGTTAATCGAGATAACGAAATAGCTAACTTTGTATCTAAACCATTTTATGAAGTGTTAGCACATTTATTAACTTCCGAGCAGCAAAGCTTTGTGGCCAAATGGGTGCCAAGCAAAGCCTGCGAGCCTTATCAAGATGAAGAAGGGCGTGTATTAAATAAAGCACTCGCTGAAAATGTTGCCTCGCGAATAGCCAATCAGCCAGGCGAGGTTACAGCGCTTGAACAAAAACAAAAAAAACAAAGCGCGCCACTGCCTTACAATTTATCGGCACTGCAAATAGATGCAGCAAAGGCATTCGGTATGGCTGCTCAGCAAGTGCTCGATATTTGCCAAACGCTCTATGAGCGCCATAAATTAATTACTTACCCTCGCTCAGATAATCGCTATTTACCTAAAGAGCAGCATTTAGATGCGCCTGCAATTTTAAAGGCAATTGCAGCTAACGGCGGTCAAAATACTGAGTTTGTGAATGGGGCAGACGCTAAAAAACGCAGCAAATGTTTTAACGATGCAAAAGTGGCTGCGCACCATGCAATTGTTCCTACCGCCAAACAATTAAAAACAGCGACTTTGGCGCCTGATGAGGCAAAAGTGTATCAACTTATTTGCAGGCATTACCTAATCCAGTTTTACCCCGATTACATTTATAACGAAACCAAAGTAGAGGTAACAATTGCGGGAGGTTTATTTAAAGCCAGCGCAAAGCAAGACGTAAGCTTAGGGTTTAAGGTATTAATGGGTAAAGCCGAGCTAAAAGATGAAGCAACCTTGCCTCGTTTAACAAAAGGAATGGTGCTTAACTGCACTAAAGGTGAAGTGGTAGAAAAACACACTACGCCACCGTCTCATTTTACTGATGCAACATTGCTAAGTGCCATGACCGGCATTAGTCGTTATGTAAAAGATGCGCAAATTAAAAAGATCCTCAAAGAGACCGATGGATTAGGAACAGAGGCAACCCGCGCAGGAATTATCGAATTATTATTTAGGCGTCGTTTTTTAAAACGAGAAGGTAAAGCAATTAAAGCAACGCAAACAGGTTTGGCACTTATTAGTGTTTTACCAGAGGGCTTAGCTAGCCCCGATTTGACCGCTAAATGGGAGGCGAGTTTAGGCAATATTGCTCAACAAGCAATGAGCTACCAACAATTTTTACAGCCACTGCTGGTGGAGCTTGAAGGTTTTGTAAAGCAGGCAGCTAATTGTGATAGCCATATATTTTCAAAGCTTCCTAAAGCACCGCCTAAAAAGCGCTTTGCTAAGCGTGCTAAAAAAGCATCATTTAAAAAATCAAACTATAAAAAGAGCTCAGCAACTACTTAATCGCTGAGCTTTCAAATACGGCTTATTTTTTATTAAATAACGCAACTGCAGCGTTACTCATGGCTTTTATACCGGTAGGTAATGCTACTTTATAATCTGGCGCAAATTTACTTGAGTGTAATGAAGGGAGTGTTTGGTTACTTTTTATCGCATTTGTATATTGCTGCTGGTTTACACCACCTAACCAAAATAACGTAATAGGAATGTTTTCGTCAGTTCTACCGTACAGTCCAAAATCTTCACCAGCCATAACCGCCTTTGTTTCAAGTACATTAGTTGCGCCAATTGCATCAGCAATAGCACGTCTAACAATATTTGTTTGCTCTGGGTTATTGTAAGTAGATGGAATAGACTCCTCTTCGTGTACATGAACAACAGGGTAGTGTGGCTCACTAAGGCCTGCACTTTGAGCAATACCGGCTGTAATACGTTTTATTGCAGCTATTTGCGCCTCACGTACCTCTGGATTATAGCTTCTAAGAGTAAGCTGAAGTTTTACTTCATCGGAAATGACATTATGCTTTGAGCCACCATGAATAGAGCCCACAGTTACAACTGAAGGTTCAAGTGGAGAAAGCTCGCGGCTAGTGATTGTTTGTAATGCTAATACTGTCCGCGCCGCAATAACTACAGGGTCTACGGTAGTATGCGGGTAGGCGCCGTGTCCGCCTTTACCTTTTATCGTTATATCTACCGAATCAACACTTGCCATGGTGTATTCATTTTTCATTGATACCTTACCTGCAGGTACGCTGGCGCTTACATGCAGCGCAATAACATGATCAGGCTTAGCATATTTACTAAATAAGCCTTCACTTAACATGGCTTTTGCTCCACCGCCAACTTCTTCTGCAGGTTGAGCAACCATCATTAACGTTCCTTGCCACTCGTTTTTATGGGCAATAAGTTGCTCAGCAGTACCAATAAACGAACTCATATGTATATCGTGGCCACAGCCATGCATTACACCTACTTTATTCCCCTGCTCATTGGTCACTTGTACTTTAGATGCATAAGGTTTACCGGTTTGCTCTGTGATTGGGAGGCCATCGGTATCAGTACGAATCATTATTGTAGGGCCGACGCCATTTTTATAAATTCCTACCACACCAAAGCCACCCACATTATCTGTTACATCAAACCCAAGTTTTGTTAATTGCGATGCTATTTTTTGGCCAGTTTCTTGTTCATGATATGAAAGCTCTGGAGATTGATGTAAGTCGAGGTAAAACTTTTCAATAGCTGGCATACTCTTAGTTAAATCTAAGTTTAGTGACTTAGCATAAGTAAGTGGGCTTGCTATCATAAATGCTGCAGCTAGATAGGTGATTTTCATGTTTTCCCTCATTATTTGAAAGTATTTAATACTTGTATTTATTATGTTCGTCTCCATATAAAAACCTAAATAAATGAATATGGCAATTAATTCAATGAGCAACATAGTTAGTATCAACGCACAAAACCTTCAGCAAGTACTCGGTGAAACATCACAACAAAAGTTGGTGCTGCTTAACTTCCACTCGCCACAAAGTCCAGAGTGTATTAGCCAAATCGGCATATTAGAAAATTTAGCTACGCAATATAAAGACCATATTGTAGTGGCTAATCTTGATTGTGACGCAGAACAAGCACTCGCCTCGCAATTAGCGCAGCAGGTTGGCTTACAAACATTACCTACACTTGTGTTGTTAAAAGATTCAGCGCCAGTAGATTTATTAGCTGGTGCTCAAACAGACGCGCAAATTCGCGAAGCCCTGAGTAAGCATTTACCAGCACAACAAGACCTACTTCTTGAACAAGCAAAACAAGCATTATTAAAGTCGGATCTAAATGCTGCATTTAATTACGCAAAGCAAGCGTATGAAATAGACAGTGCAAACGCACGTATAAAGCTTGTGTTAGCCGATATATGCATTCAAATACACAAGTTAGATGATGCTCAAGCACTCATTGATACAATTGACGCCCAAGAGCAAGATGCTTATTTTCATAATATAAAAGCTAAATGCGAAGCGGCTCTAGAAGCTACAGACTCGCCAGAGATAAAAGAAAAGCAATCTCAAGTAGAAAAGTACCCAAATGACTTAGACCTGAAAATAGAGCTAAGCCAATTGCTAAATGATGCAGGACGAAAAGAAGAAGCACTCGAAACACTGTTCAGCGTACTTAAAAAGGATCTTAATTTTAATGACGCTAAAGCAAGCTTTTTAGCAATTATCGCTTCTCTACCAGATGGAGATGCACTTGCAGCAAAATACAGAAGAAAGCTTTATAGTATTTTGTATTAATACGCGCAGTTAATAAATTAACTTAAAAGCACCTTATAGGTGCTTTTTGCGTTTTATACATAGGTATATTTAAAATAATCTGGGCTTTGCATATAGAGTTAGCTTGTTTTTTGTACTTATTTTGGCTGTTTAGAGTGAAAAATGCACGAAAGAGCTTTTATTTATAGTTTTTAATAAAAAACGCTTGCGTAAAAAATCGTTCTCCCTATAATGCGACCCCACTGAGACGGCAGAGCAGGCAACGCTTAGCGAGGTAAGCCAACCACTTAGTGAGTCGAGTAAAACTTAGTTTTAAAAACTTTCAAGTTTAACAAAGTTAAGTATTGACAAAAAAATAGGAAAGCGTAAGATGCGCAGCCCTAGCGAGATAAAGTTTAACACTTTAATCGCAACGTTCTTTAACAATATAAAGCAATCATCTGTGTGGGCACTCGTACAGATTGAGTTCTAACAGCCAAGCTTAGTTTACTAAGTGAGGCAAACAAATTTAGAGTCTCAATTGAAACTGAGTGACCAACAGCAATAACTACTCCGGTAGGAATTGCAGCACAGTCAATTCAATATCGAAAGATATTAAATAATTCAGAATTCATTGAGCTGTCGAAAGACAAAAAACTTTTTAATTGAAGAGTTTGATCA